>NZ_JAFNNR010000002.1:0-299238 GCF_026536645.1 Gilliamella sp. B3801 | reverse complement strand
TCTATCCCTTATATACCAAATCCGTAATGCATAAGCTTAAACTGACGATTTAAAGCTAACATTTTGCATTTTATGGTTTTATTTTACATTTTTATATAAAACCATTTTTTTAGGATAGATTATTTTTTGACAGGCGACAAGCTTTTTTTTCTTTTTTAGAAATAAATACGCAATTTATTGGAAATAATTACCCGTTATTTTTTTAATCTCAACAAACAAATTCTAATTATAAATCATTAATCAAATGGTGTTGCACAAGCAATAGCCGATCAAAGTTAGAATAATGAATTTATTTTTGGCTCTTTGAATATAGGTATAATTTCTTTATATTCGGTTTAATCATCAATTGTTAATTTTTAAACGATTGAAAATATAGCACCTGTGTATTTAGTTGCTAAAGTACAACCTCTTCATCCGTAAAATTATTGAACATACTTTTAAACACTAACTGATTATTTATCGCTTAGATTTGCTAAGTGAATTAATGCGATAGCCCATTAGTTAGGTAAAAATAAGGCGAGGGCACAAAAGGAAGATGATACATGGCAATTAGTCATGACCAATTAATGAAACAAGACAAGTCAGGCTGTAGGCAAAAATAGGCTGGTACGCAAGAAAGTTGTAAAAAGATGAAATGCCTAAAATAGCATTTGGAAAGTAACTAACTATATGATAAATATTTAATTCTATTTTAGATAGCTAACAAAGCAGATCGCCTAAAAAAACAACAAAAAAGTTGGTGGAATTTTACACTTTGCTATTTTAATTAATAAACAATAGGTTATAATTAGTGTTCCCTGTATACACAGGGATAAACCATTTGTCAAATGGTTGCAGACGAAGCTAATTTGGTGTTCCCTGTATACACAGGGATAAACCGACAGTTGTTTATTCTGTAATTCTGGACACTAGGTGTTCCCTGTATACACAGGGATAAACCGCGCTCCAAGCGTCAAAAAAATATAAAACCGATAGTGTTCCCTGTATACACAGGGATAAACCGAACTCAGCGAATACCCCGTTGTCTCATATGAGGTGTTCCCCGTATACACAGGGATAAACCATTTTACGAAAATAAGTTATACAAGATAGACTAGCATTAACTGTTAGAGCTGGTATTGCTTGGATTGGACTTGGTGATGTTGTCGGTTACGGTTTTTTTATATTAATGGTCAGCCTGTAGATACTGTGATGAACCATTGTGTTATTGTTTAATTATTGAAAAATCAAGCAATATTCTTTGTATAATTGCTATGCTTCTAAAAATACTAAGATAACAGCCGTTTAGACGCATTGTGCTTAGAGCGATTGATATTTTTGCAATTAGTGCTTGAAATGCTGAACGGTTTTAAGTTTGCAAAAAAATAGCCCTTAATAAATATTATTTCGTTAAATTTTTAAAGCTATAGAGATGAAATTTGACTAAGAACAGTTGTTACTATCTTTAATAACTAGTCAATTTTATTCTCTATAGCTTATTTTAGTTGACGATTTACTAACAGCTTATCATTTATTTTCGTTTTATAATAAGCGTTTTATAATCCGATCAACACGTATGCGAGTTAATCTTTTAATTAACTTATGTACGTGAGGTGGGTAAAACTGGCTGGCTTGAATTTGTTGAAAATGTGTCACCAATGTGGTTTTTTCTCTGATTGTATCAAGTTCTTTATCAAACTGATCTTGCAATTCTTGTTTAGGATCATGTATTAAAATACCATTTTCAAGATCTAATCGCCATGCCCTTGGGTTAAGATTATTACCCGTAATTAATACCCATTTTTTATCGACCCAAATACCTTTAAGGTGATAAGTTTGTTCGCCATCTTTCCATAATCGAATAATGAGTTGTTCTTTATCAATAAAAGGTTGCAGTCGCTCGATAAATTTTCTTAAGTTAATTTCATATAAATAAGGTAGCCCACCTGAAATATTGAAAGGTTTATCTTCTGGAATATAGAAATCATTGGCGATTTTGTCACCGATTATAATTTCCACTTGTTTACCTTTGCGCAATAAGCGAATAATGTCACGAACTAAAATATTAGGTAAGTTGAAATAAGGGGTACAAAAGATAATTTTTTGCTGAGTAACATTAATTAGGTGATGTATCGTTCTATTTAATGAGTTATTACGGCCTAAACCTGAAATAGGGGATACTGAAAGGGATTGATTATCGGCATCGCCCGTATAATGATATTTTGCATTCATTAAATGTTGACGAAGGGCTTTAATCTCAGCTTTTAGTTGTTTTCTGGTTTTATGGTTTTCACCATCCAGCCGTTGTAATCCGCTAAAAGGTAAAAAATTGTCATTAATATAGTTCACCATACTATCGGCGAGTACTTTATTGGTAATAAAGTGGTAGCGGTCGTAGCGATATTTATCCAGCTTATGTAAATAGACGTTATTTATACTTGCACCGCTATAAATCACGGTATCATCGATAATAAACCCTTTAAGGTGAAGAACGCCCAGCACTTCACGGCGATTAACAGGCACACCATAAATAGGAATATCAACTTGAGGATTTTCTTGTTTTAATTGGTAATAATATTTTGCATTAGTTTGACTTTTGTCTTCACCAATCCTACCGCGTTGTGCTCTATGCCAATCGACAAAGATTTTTATATCTAAATTGGGATTTTGTTGCTTAACATTATATAATTCTTTAAGAAATTCTTTTCCTGCTTCATCTTGCTCTAAATATAACGCAACAATATAGATGCGTTCCTTGGCATGTTTAATTGCATCAAGCAAAGCAAGCCGATAGTCTGTAGGATTATATATAATACGGTATTGATCGGCATGTTGAGAAATTTTTGCTAATTCATCAAGCTGTTTTTGGTGATTATATTTTATAAATGGTATTCGCATGATTTCTATATCATTTTAACTGACGCATATCGTTGAGTAATACGAATTATATCAGAAAATAATTCTCCTTTTTATACAACATTTGTTAATGTATTTAGTCACAACGTTATAAAATCTTATTTTCGGGATGATAATAAATTGTTTAAGATTGTTCATCAACCCATGTCTGAATAATTTTATAGGTTAAGGCTAATACGACTGGCCCGATGAATAATCCCATAATACCAAATCCAAGTAATCCACCAATAACACCAAATAGAATAAGTAAAAAAGGTAAATCAGCGCCTTTTTTGATTAAATAAGCACGCATAACGCTATCAAGTGTAGTCAGTATTACTGCGACGACAATTAAGATAATACCTGAAGCCGTATGACCACTCCAAAATTGCCAAATTATACAACCTAGCATGACGACAACTGGTCCGATTTGGGCAACACAACAAATAAATAGTACTAGAGTTAATAGACCCGCTAACGGCATATTCGTTAACACAAAGCTTAAACCACCAATTAAAGCTAAAGTAATGGCGGTTACCACTACGCCTAATGCGACTGCACGAATTGATTGGCCTGCTAAGGTGACGGTTGTTTCGCCATATTGTTTAGAGAGTCGATTAGCAAATACATAAACATATTTGGTAATACTTTCACCTTTTAAGAAAAGTAACAGGCTAAAAATAATCATGACACCAGCATGGAAAATGAAAATACCTAAATTAGTTACTTGCTCGATCAACCACTTAATCATAGTGCCAATATAGGGTTGAACATTGCTCATTAAATCTGAACCATCGGTTTTGATCAGCTCTAACCATTTTTGATGTAATTCCTCACCAAACATTGGAATACTATTTAGCCAATCAAGAGTGGGTAACTCGTGATGAGATAGTGATTTTGCCCATTCAATCAGATAGTGTCCATTTTGTGCTACACTACTAATAATGAGAAGAAAAGGAATGACACAAACAAAGGCTAAAATTAATGCCATAACCAACAAAGATAACCAGCGTTTATGGAAAAGTTTGTTTTGAATTTTAATCATAAGTGGCCAAGTTGCAATCACGACCATGACCGCCCAGAAGAATCCAAACAAAAAAGGTTCAACAATCCGATAAGTAATGATGATAAATAATCCAATTAATAGCAGATTAAGAATTAATTTTAATAAATCATTAGTATTTTTTTCTTTAGGCATTTTATAACCATAGTAAATAGTAAATATAATGCTATTATACGCATTATCATTTAAAAAGCATATCATGCAATATTAATGAACCTATTTTTACAGGAGACAAAAAAATGAAAAAAATAATATTGGTAGCCTTAATGGGCGTATCTTTATTTGCTTGTGCTGAAAAAACTAAATTGCCAGAAACAGTGCAAAATGTGAATGACATTGCACCTTATCCTGAAGCGAAAGCTGGTTACACCCGTTTTGCAATAAATCTACCTGCATTGCCTGATGAGAATAATGCTCGTATTGAATTACTAATTGGCAAAGAAATGAATGTTGATTGTAATTCTCAACGTTTGGCAGGGACAGTTAAAGAGGAAGAATTAAAAGGTTGGGGTTATTCTTATTATGTTGTAGAAGCCGGTAACGGTGTTCTATCAACCATGATGGCTTGCCCGACAGGTTCTAATAAAAATCAGTTTGTTACTCTACATCATAATTTGGGTTGGTTAGACTATAATAGTCGCTTACCAATTGTCATTTATGCACCAAATGATTTCCAAATAAAGTATCGTGTTTGGCAACCTGATGCCAAAATTCTACCAGCTAAAGCTGAATAAAATTGGAAAGGACGCTATTGGCGTTATCTATTTTTAGTATCGTTAAAAAAGGTTGAGTGAACAAAATATCGTCACTCAATCTCAAATCTTAAGTTATTTTACATTTTATGTAGACTTCTTTGAAAAAAAAGGTATTTTATGCCACGTAATGCTAAGCTAACTATTTATTTTTATCAATATAATAATAAATAATTTGCTTGCTTACCTCGGTTTCGCCAGACTATGTTTTTTAACAGGTTTTTGGTAAAATTTGGGGGTCCATTGTTTTGATTCAGTGGGCTTGTGTTTAACATGTAATATCCCTATTACTAGAGGAGAAGTGGTGAGCATGTTTACTCAACGTAAAACAATTCTTTCAATTCTTGCTGGTGTCACACTAGCGTTATCTCAATCTGCTATTGCTAAAGATCGTGTCGTACATTTTTATAATTGGGCAGGTCAAATTGGTCATGAAACCATTAATGATTTTGAAAAATCAACAGGTATTAAACTTGTTTATGATGTTTATGACTCTAATGAAGCACTTGAAGGAAAACTCATGGCGGGGCATTCCGGCTTTGATGTTGTTTCACCTTCTGATAGCTTTTTAGCAAGACAGATTAAGTCAGGTATTTATCTTCCATTAGATAAAAGTAAATTACCGAATTGGAAAAATCTTGATCCTAACTTAATGAAACTAATGGCGACCCATGACCCAGATAATACTTATGCTATTCCTTATGTCTGGATGACAACGGGTATCGGTTATAATATCGATAAAGTCAAAGAGCGTTTAGGTGAAGATGCCCCAGTTAATAGTTGGGATTTAGTCTTTAAACCTGAAAACATGGAAAAACTTAAAGATTGTGGTGTTGCATTTTTAGATGCGCCTACTGAAATTTTTGCCAGTGCGTTACAATATTTAGGTAAAGATCCTAATAGTACTGATGCCAAAGATTATACTGGTGCGGCTTATGATCTTTTAGCAAAAGTAAGACCGAATATTCGTTATTTTCATTCATCTCAATATATAACCGACCTTGCTAATGGTGATATTTGTGTCATTTTAGGTTGGTCTGGCGATATTTTACAAGCACGAGATCGCGCAAATGAGGCTAAAAATGGTGTCCATATCGGTTATCAAATACCTAAAGAAGGGGCATTAGTCTTTTTTGATACTTTTGCGATTCCAAAAGATGCGGCTAATGTTGATGAAGCCCATGAATTTTTAAACTTTATCATGAAGCCAGAAATCGCTGCACAAGTGACGAATGATGTTAATTTTGCGAGTGCCAATAAAGTCGCAAATGACAATTTTGTTAAACCGGAAATTAAAAACGATCCTGCGGTTTATCCATCACCTGAAGTCATGGAAAAATTGTTTACATTAAAAGTTAAAGAACCTAAACTTGAACGCGTGATTACTCGTACGTGGACAAAACTTAAAACTGGTCGATAAAGTTTTAACAAATAATTGATTATTAAGTGTTATTTATTATAGACGGAGAGATTGATTTAATCTTTCCGTTTCGTTTTTTATGGCTTGTTGTTATGAGGAAAAAAGAGTGAATAATAAAACAACAATTCAGGTTCAGCCTAAAAAAAAGATGGTTACGCCATTATTGGAGATCAAAAATTTAACCAAAGTGTTTAATGATGATTATTATGCTGTTGATGATATTAATCTCACTATCTACACCGGTGAAATTTTTGCTTTGCTTGGTGCTTCAGGTAGTGGTAAATCGACCCTATTACGAATGTTAGCAGGATTTGAACAACCAACATCTGGGCAAATTATTTTAGATGGTAAAGATTTGTCGCAAGTTCCGCCTTATAATCGCCCAATCAATATGATGTTTCAATCGTATGCTCTCTTTCCTCACATGACGGTTGAGCAAAATATTGCTTTTGGTTTAAAGCAAGATAGATTAGACAATAAAGAGATCAAACACCGTGTTGAAGAAATGCTTGCGCTTGTGCATATGGAACAATTTGGAAAACGTAAGCCACATCAATTATCTGGTGGTCAAAGACAACGCGTAGCGTTAGCACGTAGTTTAGCAAAACGTCCAAAATTATTGCTTCTTGACGAACCGATGGGAGCGTTAGATAAGCAACTGCGTGATCGTATGCAACTTGAAGTTGTCAGTATTTTAGAACAAGTAGGGGCAACTTGTGTTATGGTTACCCATGATCAAGAAGAAGCCATGACCATGGCTGGTCGTATTGCCATTATGAATAAAGGTCAATTTGTTCAAATTGGTGAGCCTGAAGAAATTTATGAACATCCAAACAGTCGTTATAGTGCTGAGTTTATTGGATCGGTAAATGTGTTTGATGGCATTTTACAAGAAACACTTGAAGACGGATTGATTATTAGCTGTCCAATGATAAAACATCCAATAAAAGTTGATTATGATTCACCAGCGGTTGAAGGTGTGCCAATTCAAGTTGCGCTTCGACCGGAAAAAATCAAATTATGTGACGACATTCCAGAAGACGGATATAACGTTGCAACAGGTGAAGTAGTTGAAATTGCCTATTTAGGTGATTTATCAATATATCATGTTAAGTTATCAAGTGGGCAAATTATCATTGCACAACTACAAAATGAGCACCGTTATCGAAAAGGAATGCCTACTTGGGGAGATATAGTTAACCTAAGTTGGGAAGTTGATAGCTGTGTGGTACTTACCGAATAAACAAAAGAGGATATAACGATGCGTTCCACTTTTTGGAGTGTAGTATTAAATGCATTTGTCTTGCTCTGTGTTTATTGGCGTTTTGTCACCACAGATGCATTTGATAACTTATTTTTAGATGCGCTATTTACTGCATTAGTATTAAGTTTTTTAATGTCATGTTTTGGTTTGTTTTTAGCAAATTACAAGCCTTCTAGACTTGCTTATCGAATGATTATTGCTGGCAGTATTCTATTTATACCTGCTGGTTTAGTTGCTATTTATTTTGCAATTAAGAAAATTAAAAAACAGCCTGATGATACAGATTTGATGACGCTTTATGGTCGTTTAACAGTCATTGCTATTCCATATTTATGGATGCTGCTACTGTTTTTATTACCATTTTTAATTGTTTTTAGGATCAGTTTTTCCGAAATAGCATCCGCTGTTCCGCCGTATACGGATTTATTTAGCTTTGACGATGGATTGCTCAATATAACCTTAAATTTTGGTAATTATCTCAATTTATTGAGTGATACCATCTATTTTGATTCTTATTTGCAATCATTAAAAATTGCGGCTATATCAACTTTATTATGTATTTTGATTGGTTACCCACTAGCTTGGGCTATTTCGCAATGTAAACCGTCAACGCGAAATATTTTGCTTTTACTGATTATTTTACCGTCATGGACATCCTTTTTGATTCGTGTTTATGCGTGGATAGGTATTTTAAATCCTAATGGGCTTTTAAATCATTTTTTAATGTGGTTAGGCGTTATCGAACAGCCGTTAATCATTATGAAAACCTATTTCGCTGTGTATATAGGAATTGTGTATTCTTATTTGCCTTTTGTCGTTTTACCGATTTATACATCGTTAATCAAAGTTGATTCAACGCTAATTGAAGCGTCGTTAGATTTAGGCTGTAAACCGATTAAAACCTTCTTTAAAATCATTGTACCATTGACAAAAAATGGAGTAATTGCAGGTGGAATGTTAGTGTTTATTCCTGCCGTTGGTGAATATGTTATTCCTGAATTATTGGGGCCGTCAGAAGGAATCATGATAGGTACTCAGTTATGGACAGAATTCTTTAATAATCATGATTGGCCTGCCGCTTCAGCGGTTGCATCGGTGATGTTGTTAATATTGATTGTGCCGATTTATTATTTCAACAAATTCCAAAATCGACAAATGGGAGGTAAATAGATGAACAATTTACCAATTATCCTACGTTCAGCTTTGATTGTCTTTGTGTCATTGTTGATCGGTTCATTTATATTAACGCTTTTAATTTCATCATCGGGATTTGAACTTATTACAAATGGCAGTGTTTACGTGGGCTGTTTTGTTTTTAGTCTGATTGTCACGTTAATTATTACATTAGCGTTAGCTTGCCGATGTTTAAAAGGGCTTATATTATTGGCGGTATTCTCTTTTTTATATATCCCAATGATTATTTTGATTGTTTATTCATTTAATAGTTCACGTTTGGTGACTGTTTGGGCAGAATTTTCAACCAAATGGTACGTTGAATTGATTCATAATCAAACTTTACTCAAGGCGGTTGGTTTAAGTTTAACTATCGCAGCTTGTGCAGCAACATTTGCGATTGTACTTGGTACTTTAGCTGCTTTTGCCATTATCCGTTTTAGGCGTTTTCGTGGGTCAAATCTGTTTTCTTTTATGACAACAGCACCTTTGGTTATGCCTGATGTAATAACGGGTTTAGCTTTGCTATTGCTCTTTGTTGGAATGGGGCAGGTACTGGGTTGGCCAAAAGATCGGGGGGCGATCACGATTTGGATGGCTCATACTACATTTTGTACAGCTTATGTCACCGTCGTTATTAGCGCACGGTTACGAGAGTTGGATAAATCCATTGAAGAAGCTGCATTAGATTTAGGCGCAAATCCATTAAAAGTCTTTTTCGTGATTACTTTACCAATGATTGCGCCGGCATTAGTGTCAGGGTGGTTGCTTGCATTCACATTATCACTTGACGATGTGGTTATTGCTAATTTTGTGACCGGCCCAGGTGCGATGACATTACCTAAACTGATCTTCTCCAAAGTTCGCTTAGGTGTGGATCCTCAAGTTAATGCACTTGCCACAATCATTTTGTTAATTGTTGGCATTATTGGATTTATTTCGTGGTTATGGATGCGTAAATCTGAACGTCGTCGATTGCGTGAAACTCGCCTGCATTAAATCTTTTTAAAACTTAATATTGCCGCACAATGCGGCAATATTTTCCTTTCAAAATATCCGTGTCTTTTTACTAGATTTATATTATAGTGTTGAGTGTTAGTTTACTAACAAAATTCTCAGGGCGGGGTGCAAGTCCCCACCGGTGGTATAGCCCACGAGCGCTTAATATTTTAGTCAGTCAATATTTCAAATAGCTAAAATCAATTTCATTGTTGTGCAAAATGATTTGAAGTGAATTTGAAGATGATTAATAGGTATTAAGGTCTAGCAGATTTGGTGAAATTCCAAAGCCGACAGTGAAAGTCTGGATAAAAGAGAGTTGCTTATCTTTTCTTAATTTGCTATTAGTTGCATAGTTTACTTTTTAGCAATATCACTATGGTCAAGCACAGCCCTGATTCTGGTATTAAGTTTATTTTTGATTAAATTAGCTTGGAAATGCATAAAATACGATTGATGAGTATTAATTTGGAATACCAAGATAATTTAGAAAAATAATAAATATATTAAAAAAGGACCTAGGTATTTACCATGAATCAGTTTAATTTAAATGAATTTGGAACCCCATCAGAACGTGTCAAAAAAGCGATTGCATCGATTCAAGCAGGGCAAGGCGTGTTAGTTTTAGATGATGAAGATCGGGAAAATGAAGGTGATATTATTTGGGCAGCGCAAACCATAACGACAGAACAAATGGCACTGACAATTCGTTATGGAAGTGGAATCGTTTGCTTATGTATGCCAAAAGAACAATGTGAAAAATTGAATCTTCCCATGATGGTGGCAAATAATACCAGTAAAAATCATACAGCCTTTACTATTTCAATTGAAGCGGCAAAGGGTGTGTCAACTGGCGTATCAGCGGCAGATCGCGTTACCACGATTAAAGCTGCCGTAGCCGATGAAGCTAAACCCAGTGACTTAAATCATCCTGGTCATGTTTTTCCACTGGTAGCAAAAGAAGGCGGAGTACTTGCTCGTCGAGGACACACCGAAGCATCGGTTGATTTGGTCAAACTAGCTGGATTGAAACCTGCCGCTGTGATTTGCGAATTAACGAATGATGATGGTTCAATGGCAAGAGCGCCCCAAGTGGTTGAATTCGCTAAAAAGCATCAATTGCCTGTCGTGACAATAGAAGATATAGCAAACTATTTACAGTCTTTATAATCATTACGTTAGAAGTTTACTTCCTTTTATATAGGGAAGTAAATTTACGTGTAATTGTGTGCTTAAACATTTATTCATATCTGTTTAAACCGTTTTAATCAACTTATCTTCAATTTTTTAATGAAACACTGAAATAGCGAATAATCAGGGGTTAGCCTTGCCAATTTTGTATCTTCATTATAGAATTGAATAAGAATAAGCTAAGTAAACTAGTAATGATATATCAAAATGTTTTAGTGCGACTTAAGTTAGTTTAATCTTAAACCACGTAGTTTTTCTGCATTAACATGTTGATCTTTCGGTGGCAAACCTTCATGTTTGCGAACCATCTTATTTTTCAACGATATAAACATCGGTAGAAAAAGCAAAATCAAGCAATAAGTAAAATGATAGCAGCGAGGTAGCTATGTTTAGCATTAATAAAGAGTGGGGATTTGTTATATTGACCTGCTTTTTTGAATTATGTTGGATTTTAGGATTTAGTGTTGCAACGGAGTATTGGCATTGGATGATTATTATCACATTAATTATTGTCGATTTTACATTTTTAACTAATGCCTGTAAGACCATTCCAACAGGCACTGTTTATGCCATATTTTCCGGCGTTGGTGCCGTTGGGGCAACGATTATTGATATGGTGCTTTTTGGTAAAGAAATCAAAATGATGCAACTCTTTTTTGTAGCATTAATCATAATTGGCGTTGTGCAACTTAAACGTACAGATAGTTAATCGACAAAGATCAGATTGAGGATTTTATTATGGGATGGCTTTTAATATTAACAGCATCATTTTTTGAAGTGATAGGGGCAATAGGATTGAAGCTCTATGCTGAACAAAAAAAAATAATAAGATTAGTTTTATATTGGGGCGGATTTTTTGTTTCTTTTGTTCTTTTTTATTTCTCCCTTCATTATCTTGAACTGAGTATTGTTTACCCCGTATGGGTTGGACTTGGCACATCCGGAGCAGTATTTGCCAATATGTTTTTATTCAATGAACCTAAAAATTTACCGCGTTTATTGGGATTGGTCATTATTATTGTTGGCGTGGTTGGACTGCATATGACAATGTAAAACGTAGTGTTAAATTATTTTCCATTAGTGTTTTTAATCGTTCGCAAACTATTTTCAACTGGATAACTCAATTTGATAAAGTATTTTTATTGATAAAAGATCCGTTTCAAGTCACAGAATTTATCTAAATAGACATTCATTTCAATCTTTTCATCTTCTAGTTAATGTAAACAAAACTATTGAATGAATTTATTCAAAGTAAAAAGGGAATTAAGAAAACAATTAAGAATAAAAAAAACCGGAGAACATCTCCGGTTTAACAAAGTAACTTGAATTGAAAGTTAATCTTTTCAATAAGTTATTCAGTATTGAGTAGAATATTAAAGTTCGTTAGCGTGTTGTTTTAAGTAGCTTGCAACACCATTAGGATTGCCTTGCATACCTTGTTTACCTTTAGTCCATTGTGCAGGGCAAACTTCACCGTGTTCTTCATGGAATTGGAAAGCATCAACAATACGGATCATTTCATCAATATTACGCCCAATAGGTAAATCATTGATAGTCTCGTGACGAACAATTCCATTTTTATCAATAAAGAATGATGCACGAAGCGCTACACCTGCTTCAGGATGTTCAACACCATAAGCTTGCATAATAGTGTGCTTGATATCGGCAACAATTGGGAATTTAACTTCGCCAATTCCACCTTTATCTTGCGGAGTGTTTCGCCATGCGTTATGAACATATTCTGAGTCCATTGAAACACCAATAACTTCAACACCACGTTTTTTGAATTCTTCAAGACGATGATCGAAAGCAATAATTTCTGATGGACAAACAAAAGTAAAATCCATTGGCCAAAAGAATACAACGGCATATTTACCTTGAATATGCTGAGTTAAATTAAAGTTATTTACAATTTCACCAGAACCTAAAACTGCTGATGAAGTAAAATCAGGTGCTTTTCGCGTGACTAATGTCATGTGTTTCTCCTTGTATAAAACCAAAAATATTGTAAACCTTGATGGAATGTATTATAGCAACTGATAAAAATTGTCCAAGTTGTTATTAACAATCGCTTTCATAAGCTCTGACTATGTCAAACTTTTGAATTATTCGATTCGCTTAATTTTTGTTTAGGTTTACCTTTATTTTTGGTGTCACGTAAACGGACTTTAACTTTTTTCTTTGCTGTGTCATCCTGTTTTTTTGCACCACGCTTCAATTTTGATTTATTTGACGGTTTTTTCTTGCTAGTCGGTTTTGGTGCTTTAGTTTTAGGACGTAATCCTTCAATCGTTCTCAATTTTATGGGTTCTTGAATATAGCGTTCAATTTTCAGTAATAGATCATTGTCATGCGCTTCAACTAACATGATAGCCGTCCCTTTTTTACCTGCTCTTGCTGTACGACCAATACGGTGTAGATAGACATCTGCTGTTTTTGGCGCATCAAAATTGATGACGTGTGTAACATCATCAATATCGATTCCCCGAGCAGCCACATCAGTAGCCACTAAGACATTTACGGTGTTGTTACTGATTCTTTTTATTGCTTCATTGCGTTTTGCTTGTACCATCTCGCCTTCTAAATAACAACTTTTTATACCTGCTTGATGTAACCAAGTTACCAGTTCGTGTACCCGTTCACGTTTTCGAACAAATACAATTGTTTTTTTAAATTCATCTTGCTTGAGAAGATGGGTTAATAAAGCAACTTTATGATTGAGATCATCAGCACGATAATAAAATTGGATGATTTTTTTACGCTCTTTACGGGACGGAGTCGCATTAATTTCAACAGGCTGATCGAGAATTCGACTGGCAAAATTGAATAAACCTTCACCTTCCAGTGTCGCTGAAAAAAGTAAGGTTTGTTTGCGCCAACGGGTTTCGGCAGAAATTGTTTCCACATCTTGTGAAAAGCCCATGTCTAACATGCGATCGGCTTCATCTAATATCAACATTTCCACCGCTCGGCAGTCGAAGTTTTCTTCTTTAATATACTGCAATAGTCGTCCGGTTGTGGCAATGACAATGTCTTGGTTTTTACTAAATACTTCTGCATGATTCATATAAGCGACACCACCAGTAATTGTCGCAATACTCAGATGCGTTGATTGCGTTAAGTTTTTTGCCTGTTCTGCAATTTGCATTGCAAGCTCACGCGTTGGCGTTAAAATTAAAATTCTTGGTGGCCCCGGTTTTCGACGCGGAAAGTCTAAAAGATGTTGTACCGCTGGGATTAAAAAAGCAAGTGTTTTACCGGTACCGGTTGGTGCCGATCCTAAGATATCTTTGCCATCTAAAGCTACAGGGATCGTTTGTGCTTGAATTACAGTAGGGGTAATAATATTTTGGGCTTCGAGATTGTTAATTAATACATCATCTATTTGTAAATCGGAAAAAGTTTGCGTTGTCATAATGACCTTTATAACGAGAAATTTAAAACACATTATAACGGCAATCAATATAACTACAATATTATCACACCAATGATTGTCTATGGTGATACCAACATTTCAACCAAATGAAAGCTTAATGCGCTAATTTTAGTAAATCCCCAGATAATTAATGTCAATGAATGAAAATAACTTATTTAAGTGAATGTAATATTCATTAAGAGAAACGTCAATTCTGACCAACTGCATAAATTGAATTTCATGATGCAAATTTGATGGCAAGTGACTTAAAGTTAACGTTGGGTGGTATCAGGCTTACCATTGATAGTGGTTTATGATAACATAGATAAAATAATGGGGCTAAAATCTATTGTGATATACTAAGCGAAAATCAATTTTTATATCTCTGTTTAGTCTATAGCATTAAATCAAATTGACTAATTTTTTATAACCACTTTTTAATAATCTGATAATTAAAATGGCAGAATGTTTCTCTAACGAAAAATATCAACAACAGCTTGAAAATAAAGTCACGAATTTAAAAGCGCTTTTATCACATTTTTCACTACCTGATTTAACCGTTTATTCGTCTCCAATCAGTCATTATCGTATGCGTGCAGAATTTAGAATATGGCATGATAAAGATGACCTTTATCATATCATGTACGATAAAAATACAAAAAAGCGAATAAAAGTAGAAACTTTCCCGATTGCAACAGCACTTGTTAATGATGCTATGCAAAAAATTATTCCACTTTTAAAACCTAATTATTTGCTTCGACATATGCTTTTTCAAATCGATTATTTTTCGACATTAAGTGGTGAACTGCTTATTACACTTTTATATCATAAAAAATTATCCGATGAATGGCGGGTAGAAGCTGAAAAATTAAAGCAACAGTTAGCCGAACAAGGTGTTAACTGCCATATTATCGGTCGAGCAAGTAATCAAAAAATTGTTATTGATGTTGATTATGTTGATGAAGTTTTACCGGTTATGGGTAACAATTTGATTTATCGCCAAGTTGAAAATAGTTTTACGCAGCCTAATGCAGCCGTCAATATTAAAATGCTTGAGTGGGCTACTTCGGTCACCCAAGGTTTATCCGGTGATCTGCTAGAGTTTTATTGTGGAAATGGTAATTTTTCAATTGCGTTGGCTCGAAATTTCCGAAAGGTATTAGCCACTGAAATTGCCAAAGCTTCGGTCTATTCGGCACAACATAATATTGCGGTCAATCATATTAATAATCTGATTATTGCTCGATTATCGGCTGAAGAGTTTACGTCAGCTATAAGAAAAGAACGAGAATTTAATCGATTGAAAGGAATTAATTTAGATGACTATCAGTGTGATACGGTACTTGTTGATCCTCCTCGTGCAGGATTAGACATAGAAACATTAAATAATTTAAAAAGTTATAAAACCATTATTTATATTTCTTGTAACCCTCATACATTGCGTGAAAATTTACAGCAACTGACAGAAACGCACTCGATTAAACATTTTGCTCTGTTTGATCAGTTTCCTTATACAGAACACATCGAAACAGGCGTAGTTTTGCATAAAAATAACTGAATTTGATATTCAGATTCAGTTATTTTTGTTAGAATGCCGAGATTTTAAAGTCAATCATTTATTGTTTCAGAGATTAATTCGAGCTTATCGTGATTTATAAGCAAAAAAAAACCCTAGATAAACTAGGGCTGCATTAAATTGCAAGGAATGGATGAAAGGAAATAAAACAATGAAACAATAATGTCTAGCCTCATGAATCATTGTGTGGATACTATAACAAACACATTCAAACGGATTAATGACAAGTAGATTACAAAATAGTCATGGAAATATCATGAATGTTTTTGAACTTTTCATATATCATAGGAACAGTATTATGTAAGTTAGATAACCTGATACTTTGGCAAAGGAAATATTTAAAATGAAATTGTTAGTTGTTGAAGATGAACAGAAAACAGGTGAATACCTTCGTCAAGGATTAATTGAATCAGGCTTTATTGTTGACCTAACCAAAAATGGTTTAGATGGCTATCATCGGGCAATGACAGAAGATTATGATTTAATTATCCTGGATGTAATGTTACCGGATATTGTTGGTTGGAAAATTGTTCAGTCATTGCGTGAAGCGGGTAAAGACACCCAAATTATATTGCTGACAGCAATGGGAAGTGTTGAAGATAAAGTTAAAGGATTAAATTTAGGTGCCGATGATTATTTAGTGAAGCCTTTTTCATTCGCTGAATTATTAGCGAGAGTTAAATCGTTATTAAGACGAAATGTGCCGCAAGTAAACAATTATCAATTAAGTATTGCTGATTTAGTCATGGATTTGCCAAAGCGAACAGTGACGCGTTCAGATAAACGTATCGATCTCACCAATAAAGAGTTTTTATTACTTGAATACTTCTTACGTTATCCGGGTGAAGTGTTACCGCGATCGTTAATTGCTTCACAAGTTTGGGATATGAATTTTGATAGCGATACTAATGTGATTGATGTAGCCATAAGACGGTTACGTAACAAAATAGATGCTGGATTCGAACCTAAACTTATTCATACTGTGCGTGGAATGGGTTATAAAATAGATGTATTAGATGAAACAGAGTAAATTAATTTCCGTTCGGTTACCCATTATTGTTTGTCTGATAACATGTGGACTACTTTATTGTTTCAGTTATTTGATCGAGCGGTCTTTTGAAAAATTTTCAATCAGACAAAATGTGACCGAATTAAATTCGGTTATTACCTCTATAGAAAGAGAACTAACTTATTATTCTCCGAATGATAATCGTGATGAATTTATCCAAAATTTATTGCTAATTCTCACCGGGCATCATCACTTATTTGTTTATATCATTGATGATATGGGGAAAATAGTTTATCGCACTCGAGGCCCCAACTTAGCGATAGCACTAAAATCACAAGAGTTAGAACGGATTATTGAAAATGACAGTACTTCTATTGAGACGATAGATAAATCATCTTATCGAATTGCGGCATCAAGGGTGATAGGGGAAGACGGTAAACGATTCACTACGATTGTTGCCGTTCGTCGTGATGTGCAACTTGAATTTATTAATCGATTAAGAAACGGATTAGGTCTGCTAATTATTATTTCTTGTGTGTTAGCATTAATCGGTTCATTCATCAGTATTTACTATACTCAAAAACCAATCAATCGCTTAATCAAGAAGATTGAAAGAATTAGTTTAAATAATTTAAATTATCGTATTCCAACCTCGTCAGTACCGGTTAAATATGTAAGCTTGGTCAGAGCATTTAATAACATGCTTAATCGTATGGAAGATGTTTTTACTCGTCAGCATAATTTTACTGCCGATATTGCACATGAGATGCGTACACCAATTACTAATCTTACCACGCAAACGCAAATTGTACTCAATAACGCTCGTACGACAAATGAGTACCGTGAAATTTTATATTCTAATTTAGAAGAATATGAAAAAATGTCACAAATGATTTCTGATATGTTATTTTTGGCGCAGGCAGACAATCGCCAGCTTGTGCCTAATTTGATTGACATTGATCTTACTAACATGGTTATGATGATGTGTGATTATTTTGAGCCTCTCACCGATGAAAAAAATATTACTTTCCAACTCGACGGTCACTGTTCTCACATACAAGGTGATAAAATGATGTTAGGGCGTGCAATTGGTAATATTTTGTCTAATGCGATTCGTTATACACCGAATAACGAGGTCATAACTGTCACGTTAAGTCAAATGAGTGAAAAACGGGTTAAGATTATTATCTCTAATCCGGGCAAAAAAATTGATAAAAAACATTTACCACATCTTTTTGACCGATTCTATCGTGTCGATGAATCACGTCATCGTAATGACAGTTCCGGCGCAGGTATTGGGCTAGCCATTGTTAAATCCATTATTGAAACCCATAAGGGATCAATTTATGTAGAATCAGATGATAAATCGACACGTTTTATTATCAATTTACCAACAGCTATTTAATGTCATAGTCACTCATTAATAAGTTAGCTGCTGCATAAGCAGCTTTCTCTCTAAGTTCAGCAGGTACTTGTTTATCAGCTGCAACTTCATTTAAAACCAACATAACGGCTCCTAAAGCATCTTCAACATAGCCTAATTCATTACTGCCGATTTGAGCATATTTTTCCCGAATGAGCTCACAATATTTATTCATTAGTTAGATTCCTTTAATCTTTTTCAATAACGTTATTTCAATTCTATCCTGTTTTACAAAAAACGGGCTAATTGCTCATATACCTTCGTTGCTGAGATAGTTTGCATTTTTTGATCTGGAGAGACAAGACTAAATTGATTTTTACCATAACCGCCTATTAATTTCGGATCGGTTTGACCAAATAAAGTTATGTTTGGGCGATCGAGTGCCGCAGTTAAATGGCTTAATCCTGTATCGACTGAAACCACAGCTTTAGCCCCAGCAAGTTCAGTCGCCACTTGAGAAAGAGACAATTTTGGTAGCACTTCGACATGATTAAATCCTTGTGCTAAGCGTTGAGCGCTTTGCATTTCATTCGCCGTTCCCCAAGGTAATTTAATTTTTAAACCGGTTGGCGCTATTAATTGTATTAATTGACGCCAAGCGTCTTCTGTCCAATGTTTTTCATATCTGGTAGTGGCATGTAAAAATATCAAATATTGTCCATGGTCAGACGGTAATTCTGATAAAAAATGACTTGCAATTGCATAGTCACCCATGTCACCCGATAGGTCGTACCCAAGACTTTTTGCAAAGAGTTGTCGTACTCGTTCAATGGCATGCATTGATTTTGGAACAGAATGTTTAACATCATAAAACCAACTGGCAATCGGTTCTCTTATGCTATGACGATCTAAACCGTGCTTAATGCCTCTTGCTTTACGTGTGATAAAAAAAGCACTTTTTATTAATCCTTGCGCATCAATAATACAGTCATATTCCCGTTCAAGTAGTGATTGAATAAATTGGTGACGTTCTTGACGAATAGATTTACCGAACCAGTTTTTACGCCAGCGCCGAATGGCCACAGGGATCACTTTATCTACCGCAAAATGCCATGTTGGTATTTGCGCAAAATTTTCTTCAACCACCCAATCAAAAGTCATATTAGGTAAATGACGGGCAGCATCAGTTAACGCGGGTAAAGTATGAAGTACATCACCCATTGAAGATGTTTTAACAATAAGTACACGCATAATTAATGACTCTTTTCACAACGAGCAATAAGCTTCATTAAAGTTTCAAACACAGTTTCAGGTTTTATATCAATCAAACTTTGATGATAGCCTTGTTCTGCATCGCCCTTACGGACTTTATGATACCCTGTTATTAAGCGAATAACTTCAGCTTTATCAGAAAGGGGTGGGGTAAAGTCTGGACTACTTGGGCCATAAAGCGCAACCAAAGGGCGATCCAAAGCTGCGGCGACATGCATCAATCCTGAATCATTAGTCACAATTGCTTTACAAGCCGCAATTAAATTAACCGCTTGTTCCAATTTTGTTTTACCGGCAAGATTAATACACTGGTCGCCTTGTGCCATTTGTTCAATAATTTTTTCGCCAACTTGGCGATCATTATCAGAACCAAAAATAACAATTTTGGCATGTTGCTTTACAAGCATATCACCAAGAGCGGCATAATGATAATCCGGCCAACGTTTTGCTGGACCAAATTCAGCACCAGGACAAAAACCAATTAACGGCAAATTATCATTGATCTTAAACGTGTTAAGCGTGCCATTGATGTCTGTTTGACAAACTTCAAGTTTAGGCCAAAGTATGGGTTGTGGTATTTGCTCTGCTGTGTGGATCTGATCCTTAGGGTAGGCAAGGGCAACATAACGTTGAACCATTAATGGAAAGGCTTGTTTATTAAGTTTACGAAGATCGTTAATCAGTCCATAACGCATTTCACCTTTCCAACCTGTTCGCTGATGAATCCTAGCAAAAAAAGGGATTAAAGCTGATTTAAACGAATTAGGTAAAATTATCGCTTGGTCGTAATGATTATTACGGAGTGATTTGCCGAGTCGATAGCGTTGGGTTAAACCGAATTTACCATGACCAATTGGCATCTCAATAGCTTGATTCACTTCTGGCATTTTATTCAATAGTGCTTGGCACCATGCTGGTGCCATAACATCAATTTCAATATTAGGATGAAGTTGTTTTAACGTTCGATATAAACTTTGCGACATCATCATATCGCCAACCCATGAAGGACCAATAATTAGTGTTCTCATTTAATGTCCTTTTATAATCGTTGATGAACAAACATTGTGATGAAATATTGCTTTAATATCTAATTGCTGATCGGCAACGATAGCCGTAGTAAAGTCATCTTTATCAATAAAATCAGCCATATTTAAATCAAGTAAATTGGCAAATTTTGTCTCATCAGTTAAATTATCAACGTCTAAAACATCTTTAATTTTTTGATTATTCAGACTATTAACAATATTACTTTCAATAGAGACAATACCATCAGTTATGATGATTATCATTATTTTCCTTAATTAATTGAATTACGCTGTTTATCATACCGAGTTAAGCCAATATTTTCGAGTGAAGTTTAACTATTTCAAGCTTAGTATCAGTATGATGAAAAGTGTTAACCATTTTTTGCAGTAACTAAAATGTATCGAGCAAGACTTAGATACGGTTCTGCTTGGCAGTACTGCTTTTCAAGTGCCAATAACTGATCAAAATGACTATTTATTTTTTCTTTATTATTCATATAATCATGAAATAGACGAATTCCCGTTTTTTTAATAATATGAAAATCTAGCGTGGTTA
This sequence comes from Gilliamella sp. B3801, assembly GCF_026536645.1. Taxonomy (NCBI): domain Bacteria; kingdom Pseudomonadati; phylum Pseudomonadota; class Gammaproteobacteria; order Orbales; family Orbaceae; genus Gilliamella; species Gilliamella sp. B3801. The sequence continues at coordinate 278,286 of NZ_JAFNNR010000002.1, read as the reverse complement.
ACCATTGATAGACATCATCTGGTATTCGAGGGAAATCGGGTGATAATGTTTTTTTCTTACGTTTTGCAAGCCCTGATTGAGTATAACCAAAATTACCAAGTGTCACCGTTTTAAAAAGAAGTGCATGATAATTATAGAACATCAAGGATAAATAACCTTCGGGTTTGAGGTGTTTTTTTAATGATTCAAGAACACTGATCGGATCGGCAACCCACTCTAATACTGCATGACAAATCACCATATCATATTGTTCATTAATGATATGATCAATATCTTGAATAGCACAACAATGACAATTAATATTTAACTTTTCTGCTTGGGCATTTTTTTGTGCCAGTTCTAGCATTTGCATAGAAATATCACATAATGTGACATGATGTCCTAATTTTGCCAATCGACAAGCCATTTGTCCTTGTCCACCACCTGCATCAAGAATTTTCAACGGTTTGGTTGTTGGAAATGTGGCTAATATATTTTCTAATTCTTGCCAGACAATGGCTTCACGAATTTTTCCTTTACTTGTGCCATAAATATTTTGTGCAAACTTATGACTGATATCATCAAAATTACGGTCTTGCATATTCATTAATTATTTTTTACTGTTTAGTTGCTTAACTTCATTGTTGATTTCAATTAATTTTTCAGTCATTTGTTGATAACATTGTTCCATTAATGTTCTGGCGTCTTCTTTACGTAACGATTTGGTGTCAATAGGATCCAACATTTCAACAATCATATGACCGTTATTTAAACGATTTAATTGAATGTTATTGGTATCAGAGACGCAAATAGGCACAATAGGAACACCTGCCGCAATTGCTGCTTTAAATGCGCCTGTTTTAAACGGTAATAATCCACGTCCTCGACTTCGTGTTCCTTCAGGAAACATCCAAATCGATATGCCACGTGTTTTAATTTCTTTAACAACTTGTCCAATGGTATCGTGGGCTTTTGATTTATTATTACGATCAATTAAAATATTACCGGTCAGATAGTATAATTGCCCAAAAAAAGGAATCCACGCTAAACTTTTTTTTCCGACAGTCACGGTTTTTGGTTGGACAACGTCTGCGGCAACAACCATATCAAAGTTGTTTTGATGATTAGCGATATAAACACAACTGCCTATTTTACTAATCTCAGGATAGAGACGAGTATCAACTTTAACGCCCAAAATAGGTTTAAAGAAAAAACTAAATAAATGTGCAAATCTGGCTACGTTTTTGGGATTCCGAGGATTGAATAGGCAAAATATAATGCCCAGTACACAAACTACAATACCTATTAACACAACTGTAATTAAGCGGAAAAGAAAAACCATAATTTACCTCATAAATTGATTTAGCGTATTATATACGTAAACTGTGCCAATATACAGTTTGATCAACGATAACTGAGTAAAGAGGCGTCATGCAAAAATCAACTATTATTTGGAACGAAAACCAAGCCCCAGTGTCTGTCTATTTTGATGATATCTATTTCAACACACAAGGTGCAGTTGCTGAAACAAAATATGTTTTTATTGAAGGCAATCATCTACAGCAACGTTTTATCCAACATGATAAAGATACTTTTATTATTGGTGAAACGGGTTTTGGTTCGGGGTTAAGTTTTCTTATAGCCTGGCAAACGTTTTTAACTTTTAAAAAAGAATATCCCAACCATCAACTTCAGCAACTTAAATTTATCAGTATTGAAAAATATCCGTTATCAGTGACAGAAATGATGAAGATGCATCAAGCCGCCATAGAAGATGAACGCCAACTTCAACTATTAGCCAAGCAGTTATATGCCTATTTAACGGATAACACCTGTCATTTAGACAAGGTCAGTTTAGATATACTTTATGATGACATTCAATATTTTCCGGAATTTTTGGCTAAACAAAATGGGTTGATTGATGCTTGGTTCTTTGATGGATTTTCACCCGCTAAAAATCCTGACATGTGGTCAGAATCCTTATTTAAAAGCTGTTTTGAATATACGTCACAAAAGGGAACGTTTGCGACTTTTAGTGCGGCTGGATTTGTTCGGCGAAACTTAATCAATGCAGGATTCAATGTGATAAAACAAAAAGGTTTTGGGTTAAAAAGAGAAATGTTGATAGGGAGTAAAAATTAGCTAGCCTTAACCAAATAATTGATAAGGCTAACTCAATTATCCTAATAAGTGATTAAAATTCAAATTGGTAGATAAAATCTAACGTTTGTGCAAGTCCAGATGTTGCTTCTAAATAGAGTCTTGGCATCAATCGGTATCGTAAAGTAAATGTCGCCAGTGAATCAAAAATACCTACTCCATATTTCAGTTGTAAGTTAGGCAAAATATAACCACTAACAACCACTTTAGAATTATTACCGGCTCCTTGCGTGTCTAAAGAAAGATTTTTTATTCCAAAGACATTACCAATATCACCAATATATTTACCTGTTTTTGCCGTACCGATACCAACGAGTAGGGCGGTCATCATATCATTATCGCTTTGGTCGGTGCTTTCAAGTCCTTGACCTCGTATTAGATAAGATAATGCTTCTTGCTGGGACATAGCAGGATCTGAAAATATTTCAATTTTGGGCTCTTCCGAAGATCCTGTTACACGAATACCCGCTGTAATACTACTGTTATCAATTGAGTCTGGATTACGAATAGCTTCAATATCTAACTTAGCTTGGTCAGTAGGGCCCGAAAAAGTGATAATACCTTTACGGATAACTAAATCTTGACCATAAGCGTGAAATCTTCCTGTTGGAATCAAAACTTGCCCATGCAGATCTAGCCCTTTGTTGGTTTGTGCCGCAAGGAGATTGCCTTTCAGTGACGCGTTTAACCCAAAAGCATCGACAGTCACATGTTCACCAATATCAATTTCAATATGGCTACTGATTTTTATGCCAAGTTTTTGTTTTTCGATTACTTGATAATTTTTATCTAACATAACTTCGTCAGGCGATACATCAACACTGGATGCCGGTAAAGATTCGACGGTAATCTTACCTTTAGGGATACCGACTTTTCCGGAAAGAATTATCTCATCTTGGGTCGCATCAATTCTAATATTGGGGATAATACTTAACACAACCATTGGCGGTACGGTAACTTCCATTGCTGCACCCGTGACAGAAAGATCCGCTTGCCATTTATCAAATGTATCCCAATTGGCGTGACCGTTAATATCAATATTACCAGACTTGGTGGTTAAAACTCCTTTTAAGGTGGAGGATTTACCATTGAAATTAAGATCTACCTTTGCTGATTTCAAATCAATTGGTAATTGACTGGATTTTATTTCACTGTGTTTTAAATCAATATTACCTGTTAAATAAGGATCCATTAACGACCCGGAAAAATTAACGTTGCCATTTATCGAGCCTTTAGCAAAATCATCTTTATCTAATAAGGGATTGATTATTGCTAAGGCAAGATGATCAATGTTTAATTTTCCATTTAATTTCTTTTGTTGAGTGGGATCGATAATAGTTAAATCACCGCTCATTTTACCTAATTGTTTTAAGCTAAATAACCAATCAAACTTTGCTTGTTGTTGATTAAATTCAGCATTAATAGTAAATATTTCAAATGGAATAGATAATGATTGGGATGTGATCATCTGTTGAATATAAACTTCATTCCCTTTGATATTGGCCTTGATATTCGGCATTTCACTATTTGCATTAAATTTTATATAAGCTTTACCATTTATCAAGCCAGCTAGTTTTGTTTCACCATCGTTTGGAATAGGAAGTTTTGCCAGATCAATATCTTTTAACGTGATACTTGTATTACTGTTAGCTGTTGGAGATAGTGCTTGATCTAAACAAATACTTGACCCTTGGTTTGACCAACAATGCGAGCCTATAGTGGGAACTTGATGAGTAACATCATAAGATAAAGGTAATGTTTTAACCAATTGCCAATGATTTTTATCACCTAAATTTAACACAGCGTGGGATAAATCCCCCGTCCATTTTGTTCGATCAGGATCTAATTTTCCATTGAGTGATGTTGTGAATGAGGCTGGAGTTCCTGTAAGGTTGATATCTAAAACATGATGACTTTCATTACCTTTAAGCTCAATATTGGCATTTTTTATGCTTTGATTAGGAAGTTCTATATCGTGTCCTATGAGTTTTAAATGTCCACTAATTTGTTTTTTATATTCTATTTTTCCGGAAAGTTGGGCTGATGATATTGACATATTCATCAAACTTAATTGGTGAATATTGATATCGGTATCCACGTTTGGTTCATTAAAGCTACCATTCATTTTCAACGTGCCGACAATTGAACCCTGTAAGTCATCAGCCAATAATGATAAAGAGGATAACTCTAACTTAGCACTCAAATTTTCTTTATCTGAAGCGCCATTGATATTGATATGATTTTTTCCCCAATCCATAACAAAATTATTCGCACTGATTGATTGATGAGAGTTAATTTGAATACTGCCATTAGTTGAAAAATCAGCGTGATTAATATTACCTTTTAATTGGATTTCGGGAAGATTCAATTGCCATTTATCACCTTCTAACTGACCATTGGTTTTAAGTTGACCATTTAATCGTATAGGATAGTTTGGTAAATCTTTGCTGGTATCAACATCAGTTAATTTAACTTTTGCATCCCAGTGTAAGGCTTTTTGCCAGTCAAGATTACCTGAAACATTGATTTCCCCTTGTGGTAGTTTCACTATTCCATGATCGAATATGGCTGATTGATTCGTTCCCTTGCCTATAACATCAAACGACGTATCGGGCAGATCGTCACCTTTAAATTTACCTTTAGCTGATAAGTCATACTGTTGGACGTTACCCCCTATTGAAAGATTAAAATTATTAACTTGATATTGCGCTTGTCCTTCAATTGGCCATTGAATGTGTTTACCCTTTAAGTCGGTCATTACCGGTAAATATTTTTCGATAAAATTGATTTTTGCATTAATTTTTGCTGAATTAAGTCCTTCAAGTACCGTATTTGTCGTCAATTCACCTAACAATTTACCTGAAAATTGGCTATGTAATTGATTACTGGCTGTTTTTAATTGAATAAATGCCAAAATAGGCCAATCATTGCCTAATGTAATATCTCCTGAAACAAAAGCATGTCCATTAGCATAAGGAGTTGTCGCATCTGTATTCACCTGTTGAACGATAATATGATTATCGATGATATTAGTTTGAATAGTCACATTGTTAAATCGATAATCTTCACCGCCAATATGTAAAAGCCAATTGTTACCCGTTAAGCGTCCGACATTGATATCGAGAGGAATAGTAACTTGGGGTAATGATTCGATTAACGGCTGATTGAATAATTGATTTATCTTTTCATTAAGAGGCAAATCATTCTGAACTGAATCTGTTGTTGATTTTACTTGTGGGTGATCAGCAAAAATAGCACTTAAATCCTGAGCCTCAGCAGGAAATACATAAATTTTTTCGTTTACCCAAGTCGCCTTACCCGTAAAATCAGACAGACCAAATTGCATATCATCAATATCAACTTTCACATCTGATACATGTGCCGTTTTCAGTTCGATTGGTAATGGGGTTTTCAAAACAACCCGTTTATCAGGTATTGGCTTATTGGGGTCGGTAATAATCTGATCGGTGTTCAGTTTTACTTTAATACCCTTTGATTCAAACTGTTCGATACAGATTTTAGTTTCAAGCAAACATAACCCAGATAATTTTAACGATGCATTATCAACCTGAACATCAATACCCGGTAGTTGCAATGAAAGACCATTTACCTGTAAATCGCTTAATGTCCCTTCCACTTGTTCAATTTTCAATTCGGGTAGGGCTTTACCTAAGACATAAGTGGTCAACTTAACGCCTAAACTGGTATAAAGCAGTAAGATAATAAACACGACCAAAAACACGAAAATAGATAATACTATAATACTACGCTTTTTCCATTTTCGTATTCGTTTAATTTTTTTTAATTTTTTTTCTCTAATGGGATTTTTAGCCATATTATAATTCGGATCCTAAACCAATATATAGGTGAACTGAACCAGAGTCTCTTCGCGTTAACGGAGTTGCTAAATCGAATTTTATTGGTCCAACCGGAGAAGCCCAACGCACACCAATACCGCTTCCTGTATAAAATTTAGTTTTATCGACTTTATCAATTGCTTCACCTGAATCAATAAAAACAGCACCCCACCAAGCACCGGTTAAATTAAATTGGTATTCAACTGAACCAGTGATGAGCTTTGACGCACCTTTTAATTTACCATTTTTATCTTTAGGCGAAATAGATTGGTAACTATAACCTCGTATACTACGGTCACCCCCTGCAAAGAATCGAAATGAAGGCGGAACACGATCAAAATTATTTGCCTGAATTATGCCGAAATTACCCCGAAAAATAAATCGATGACTATCGAATAAGGATCGAATCCAAGTTTGTTGTGTTTGAAAACGAATAAGATTGAGATCAGATCCTAAAGAATTAGCAGAGGCTTCAATAGAATAGCGTTGTGAATCTCCCCACATTGGCATAAGATTGCCATCGCTACGAATTCGTGAAAGACTAATAGAAGGGTAGTACAAAAGGGTATTAAAACTTGAGTCACCTTGCGTAAAGTCATCATGTAAAAGGTTCAAACCTAGCGCACTTTGCCACCCTTCAAAATTGTCCCAATATCGAACCACACCAAAGGTATAGGAACGTGATTTAGTATCGTTATTGTCGATTTTTTTATAGCCACCTTGAATAGTATAGTATTGTTCAAGGGGAGATTTTTTGAGTGGGATCTTATAGCTCATTGTAATGGATTGTTCGGGTGAAGAAAGTGATAAATTACTTTGTAAACTTTGTCCACGACTGTTAATCCACGGTTTATTCCAAGTTATTTTGCCATATACGCCATTGTCGGTTGAGTATCCAAGCCCTAAATCCATGCTATTTTTTTTTCGGGGAGAGGTGACAACATTGATTGGTAGTGATTTGTCTGCTGTAACATTTGGAAAATCAGGAACAACAACAATTGAACTAAACCAATTTGTAGAAGTTAATCGACGATTAAGAATGGAAAGTTTTTCGGCACTATAAGGTTCACCTTCTTTAAACGGTATAATATTTTTAAGATAATCATCTCTAATTTTGGTATTAGAAAATTTAACTTGACTGAATTTATAGCGCTGCCCGGTATTAAAATCGATATTCCAAAAAGCTTGATGATGATCCATGGACACCGCTAATTGGTGTTGCGTCATATTGGCATCAAAATAGCCTTTTTCTAACGCGAGATTTTTCAAACTTTTCTTGAAAGACTCATAAATGCCATGATTTAAAATATCACCCGTTTTAGGTAGGTTTTTTTCGAGTAAATGTTGGTAATCATTATCATGCTGGCCTTCACCTTCAATAATCACATTTAATTGTTCAATTTTAATCGGTTCACCAGCTGAAATTGTTACCGCTAATACTCTAGGATTTTGAGTGTTATATTGAAACACCGGAGCGTAATAACCCAAAGCTCGAAGCGCTTTTTTAACCTCGCTTTCAAAATACCGTTTAAAATTAGGCGTGTTATCGACTTTATCTGGAGTGATTAATGAAACACGAGCATCGACATTGTCAGCAAGTTCACCCGATAAACCTTTAATCGATAACTTCATATCAGCATAACTTGATGTTGATATGATTGTTAACATTAAAAGTAAACAAAACCTATAGGAAAATTGTGACACAAAGACCTCGAAGAAGTTTAAGTTAAAAAACGATCAATTGTTAATTTCTGGGCTAATCATGAACGTAAATTTAACATATTTAATATTTCATCGTCTATGATAAGCTAACTAAATCAGTTTTGATATCATCTTTTGTAAGGATCAATGTCTAATTTATTAATATTGAGTTTTAACATTTTAAGTTTAAGATTGTAAAGGTAACCCCTTGATCTTTGGGAAAAACCTTTTATAAGCAAATAAAATATTATAAATTACTATAAGCATTTAGTTTATTCTGAAGTGGGACTAAGATTTCTACTATTTCATTAATGTATAATATCAATGAAGCAAAGTAGGGACTAATTAATGGTATATTTACTTAATTTATGAATATACCCTAAGTTAACTTATTAAAATGTAAAAAAATATTTAGCTGTTTTGATATAGGATCGATTGATAGACATCGATCCTTTTTTGTTTCAGAAATTTTAAAAAGGTTATTGATTGCGCTATAATGCAGTACTATAACTTTAAATGATTATGCAAACTACGATTTATTAACATTTGTTCAGTTTAATACTAAGGGCTTTTAATTAAGTCGTATCACAGATTTATTCTATTAATGACTAAATTTTCGACCAACATTTATTTAGGCTTCTAGCAGTGTAACCTGACCGATATAAGGTAAATGGCGATAATGTTGAGCATAATCAATTCCATAACCAACGACAAATTCATCAGGAATTGAAAAACCAATGTATTTTACTGGTACAGCCACTTCCCGACGTGATGGCTTATCTAAAAGCGTACAAATTTCGATACTACGAGGATGACGTAATTTTAAAATTGCCATGACTTTACTTAACGTATTACCAGTATCAATAATATCTTCAACAATTAGCACATCTTTATCACGAATATCTTCATCCAAATCTTTCAATATTTTGACATCTCGATTACTGACAACGGCATTACCATAACTTGATGCGGTCATAAAATCAACTTCATGCCCTACAGTAATAGCACGGCTTAAATCCGCCATAAAAATAAATGAACCACGTAGCAGACCGACTAAAATAAGTTCATTTTGGCTGTGTTTATAATCTTGACTAATTTGTTGCCCTAGTTCTTTGATACGTTTTTGAATATCATCCGTTGATATCATCATTTCTAAAGTGTGTTTCTTCATTACTAATACTCAAAAAATAAAATTTAAATTAGATTCTAACAATTTTCATAGATAAAAAGAATAACAAAGCTTATTTTAATCTGCTTAGCATAACATTTGATAACCCTAAACTATTCATAGTATGTTCTTATCTATCATCTTGTTAGCATCGATCTTGGCTGCTCTTTTTTCTAAGCGACGTTTTTTGAAAAATTGACTGAGTAGCAAGCTGCACTCATCAGCTAATACGCCACCTTGCACTTGTGCAATGTGATTAATGCCTTGATAAGCTAGAATATTAATAAACGAGCCGGCAGCCCCTGTTTTATAATCGCTTGCTCCAAATACTACTCGTTTTATTCGACTATGTATAATGGCACCAGCACACATCATACACGGTTCAAGTGTGACAAAAAGGGTCGTATTAATTAAACGGTAATTATTGATATACTTACCCGCTTGCTCGATAGCAAGCATTTCAGCGTGAGCAGTTGGATTATGGGTAAGTATTGATTGGTTAAAACCTTCGCCAATGACTTGACTGTTTTCATCGATAATTACCGCTCCTACCGGAATTTCACCTAAGGATTCAGCACGTTTGGCAAGCGTTAATGCATATTGCATCCAATATTCATCTGACATTGCAATTATTTATAGATTATTCAAATTTAATACGTCTCGCATGTCATAAAGTCCGACAGGCTGTTTTGCAAGCCATAATGCAGCACGGACGGCGCCATTTGCAAATGTCATTCGACTAGACGCCTTATGACTAATTTCCACACGTTCGCCAATATCGGCAAAAATTGCCGTATGTTCGCCAACAATATCACCCGCTCGGATAGTTGAAAAACCAATTGCTCCTTTTGGTCTTTCACCGGTATGACCTTCACGACAATAAATCGCACGATCGTTCAAATTGAATTTTAAAGCTTCAGCTATGGATTCACCCATCGCAAGTGCAGTACCCGATGGGGCATCGACTTTATAACGATGATGAGCCTCAATAATTTCAATATCTGTATAATCTCCCATGATTTTTGCCGCTTTTTCAAGTAATTTAAGTACCAAATTTACACCTACACTAAAATTGGCAGCAAAAACAATAGCGATATTTTTTGCCGCATCCGTTATGGCTTGCTTACCTGTAGAATCAAAACCAGTGGTTCCTATAATCATCATTTTTTTATGTTCAACACAAAAATTCAAATGGGCAAGCGTACCTTCAGGTCGGGTAAAATCAATTAACAAATCAAATTGATCTTTGGCGAGTTCTAAATTATCCGTAATAGTGACACCACAAATGCCTATTCCAGCAAGTTCACCTGCATCGCTTCCAATGAGGGAAGAACCTTGTCTTTCAAATGCCGCACCTAAAGTTACTCCTTCGATTTGTGCAACAGATTGAATTAATTGACGTCCCATTTTTCCACCTGCGCCAGCAATAGCGATACGGATGAGGTTAGTTGACATAAAATTTTCCTTACCTATTTTCAAAATATTATCAAATATTATATCGGAAAACAAAAGACTTATACACCGTGCAAAATTAAAATGCTGTAATATAAGTGATGTATCGTAATTCTTTAAATGAACAATTTTATCTGTTGTTCTTGGTACATCGGAAAGGATGGTATTATTGGTGCTGATTTCTATTTTAATCGTCGTTAACTTTTAAACATTATTGTTATTGGCAGGTTATTTAGAGCCTATAGTTAGATTATAAAAAAAGGACGCTTAAATGCGTCCATTAGATTTATAAAACTTTCAATAATTCGACATCAAAAATTAATGTACTGTAGGGTGGAATTGAGCCTCCTGCACCTTGTGCTCCATAAGCAAGTTCTTGAGGAATATACAATCTCCATTTTGAACCTTCAGGCATTAGCTGTAAAGCTTCAACCCAACCTTGAATAACGCCATTAACAGGAAACTCAGCTGGTTGTCCACGTTGTACAGAACTGTCAAAAATCGTACCATCAATTAATTGTCCCGTATAATGAACTTGAACACGGTCTGTTGATTTAGGTAAGGAGCCTGTACCTTCGGTAATGACTTCATATTGCAAGCCGGATTCAGTTGATTTAATCCCATCTTTTTTAATATTTTCTGCTAAAAAATCTTTACCTGCTTGAGCAATTTTTTCTGCTTGTTTTGCTTTCTCTTGAGTGGCTTTTTCATGCATATGACGAAGCGCATCATGCAGTTCTTGTAATGGTAGAACAGGTTGATTATTTGCTAGAACGTCTTGCATAGCTAATTTTAATGCATCAAGATCTAGACCATTCAAACCTGACTCCTTTAATTGTTGTCCAATTTGTAATCCAATAGCATAACTCGCTTTTTGATCTATGGTTTCTAATTTCATTTTTTACCTTTTGTTTGTCGTTTATAAACAGTATTTGAGATCCATTAAGTTTGTGATCAACAGAATAAATATTAATTAATAAAATAGAATAACGCTTTTTTTATAAAATGCATAAAGAATTTATTAATTTGGCTAGCACTTAGTGCAAATATCAGCGATAATACACTTTATTATAATTTCAATATGGATTAAGTTAAATGCAGTTTCGTAAATTTACCTCGCTTGCAATTGTGGCTAGTATATTATTAACTGGTTGTTCAGTGGTAGACCGTTGGGTATATAGACCTGATATCAATCAAGGTAATTATGTAACACAAGATGCAATTGATTTATTGAAAGTTGGTCAAACAAAAGATCAGGTTATTTTTATAATGGGTTCACCTATGTTAACCTCGGTATTTGGTGATAACGTTTGGTATTATGTTTTTCGTCAACAACCACAACATAATGGTATAAGCCAAATTACTTATTCTATTTATTTTAACGAAATGGGCATAGTGACTGACATTAAAAACTCAACGCTTGATGGTTCCAAAACACTACAAGAAATGAATAAACAAATCATTTCTGATCCTATCGATGTAATTTCTGACAACAACGAAGATATAGAATAAAACTCATTCCAAAGTTGTTTTTCCCAAAAAATAAAAACCTCATTAATTAATGAGGTTTTTATTGTTATCTTTTATATTTAAAACCTAAGTTTAGGAACGATAACTCATTGTTAATAATATTGATTATTCATTACACTAAAAATGTATAAAAAGATAAATATAAAGTAAATAACCATCATTACAATAGAACAGATAAAAACAATAAGGTTGAATTTCCAATAACCATGTAAATTTTGAATAGCATAAATAATATCTTCTTCTCGTCCAAGAGTCGCTGTTTGATTAAATCCTTTTCCCGATTGAAACAGTTTGACCCCAGCTATAATTAACGGAACACCTACTATTGCTGTAATAATACCTAAACAAGTTAAAGAGCCACTAATGATTCCTAAAACCCCAAAAATTTGCTGCATCGTTCCCACAAATCTTAATTGTTTAAATAACAATTGGTTCATACTAAATGATATTATCTTATTTTCAGTTGTATTCATTTCTTTCCACTTTCTTTATTTATAGTTTGTATTTAAAAAGGAGCATAGAATATCAGTTTTATCATAGATGTCTAGGCGTTTTTCATCATAAATTACAAGGTTTAATTACTATTCATAATTGCGATAATATTTAAGATTTTTACATTTTAATCTTTATGTTTTGAGAGGCAAAATTAGGGAAAATACTTTTATATATAAAGAGTATTTAAATAATCACACTAAATAGTGTTTAAAGTTACTATAAAAAATTTATGCGTTAAAGTGAGTGATTAGTATTGACCTTTTGTAGGTTATCGTTATAATATAAATCGTCATTTCTTTAGTTTTGAAATGATACGAACATAGCGTTACTATGCAATTAAAAAAAATTTTTATTATGAAAAACGAACTTAAAAATTTTAAGTTAAAAGACCTAGGATGTGTCGCAGGATCATGTCTGTCAGGTCTCGAAATCAAAGTACTAGGCTATCGAGATCCTGAGACTAATTGTGAGTGTTATGGATTATTAGCTGAGTATTATGGTTTACCAATTCCTGGAACGCAAGTCTCAATTAGCGAAGAGACTTATAATGAAATTACCAGTAATTGTGACGACGACGAATCTGGATATGTTTTTACTAAAACTGCCCAAATTTGTAGATTGAATAAGCACGCAAAATTTGATATTCGTCCTTATAATTCATGATTTCATCCAATGAACCCCAGTTATTAATAACTGGGGTTTTTTATTGTATAATCAGAATGATAGTTCTAATAAGATTATGCTTAAATATTACAGGCTTTCTTAAATTAGTTATTTTTATAAATGATATTGACTTAATTCGATTATCTATATAATATAATCAGCAGTTAATTTTTAAAATTAACTAACTACAAAAGTATAATTTACCTATGCCTTAATGAATTTAAAACATAGTTTAATTCAAAAACTTTTAACGATGGCAAAAAAGTTCAAAACCAATGTTCATGAATTCAGAATCGGGAATATTCCTGGTTCAATTTTTAAAAACTTACAAATTCTAGTTTTTCGAGGTAAAACTTCCGAAAAAGGAGTGTACTTCAAATTGTGTGTTTATGTCGATGGAATGCGCATTAAACAAACAGAAACGATTATAACTGAACAAGTTTATCGGCAGAATTTTCAAAGTCATTTTGATTCTTCTATCCTGTTTTATAATGCGATGAAGTTGGTTGGATTCGACAAATTAGTGTTTGGAAGTTTAACAACGAATTAAATTTTAATTTAATTCAACCCCCCAGTTATTTATGTAACTGGGGTTTTGTTGCTTGATATCATCAAAAATTATTTAAATTGTCAATTATATTTTATTATTTAATCCAATACTAACTTAACTTAAAAATTATCTACAAGTTTTACGCAATTCACACCATTGCTCTTTCAATAAAAAAGCTATTTAATTACTGAAAACCTCTGATAACTTAATATCAAATCAAGCTAATAAACTAGCTATATAACCAGCACTAATGTTAATGACGTTTTGGCAGAAAGATAAATTAACCAAATAAAGGTATGATTAAGTATCGATCAATAAACTATGGAAGTTATATAAATAGTCATTACAAGATAAACAAAACAAAAAATGGCAAATTCTATCAAATCTTCTATTTTAATTTATTAAACAAAATTAGCATTCCCATAATTTTTATAACTGACAGTGGCGTTAGCGTTGCCTACTGTCTACATAAAACAGTTTTTGAGAAATAAATAATTTGAATTATATGAATTATCGGTATAATATAAATTCTGAGTTTTGTTAACTCCCATGTGAGGTGCACATATTAAACAAAAATAAAAATTTAAGAAATGAATGATTTACTATTTAAAGGCTTCTTATATGAAAGTCGTACAGGTGAAATCTCAGTAGCAGTTTATACAGATATAAATTCTACTTGTTATCGTATAGCCATAATAGGCTCGAAATCAGAACAAAGAGGTGAAAGCATTTTTGCCGACTATACTAAAGAAGAGTATGAGAAATTTATTTTATCTGTATGTCGGAAAAACAAACGATTATTAAAAGCTTATAAAGCTTATGGTTGTACATTAGAAATCGATGAAATTAATAAGCTTATCCGAAAAATGGAAAAAAGGGCTGAATTAAAAAGATTGATAGTGAGGTTCTCGATTATTGCTTTTAATGTTATTTGGATTTTATTGATAATTTTGTTATTGGGACTATTTTTTTCTTATATCTTTTAATTGTTCTAAACAGACCCCGGTAATTCAACTGGGGTTTTTTATTATAGTAAGCATGAATGATTTCAAGTGAGAAACATTTAACAAAATGTCACTTATATCAATCCAAACTAGTTAAGCGTAATCGAAAAAAATACTTTTCAAAAAAAGTGAATGATTATTCGACCGATTGAAAATAATGTTCAATCAAGACATATTTATTTAGTAGAAAGCAGGAATATTGTGATTTTCGTTATCAACTTTATGAGCTTTCTTAATTGATAATTTTTAAGGATGTTATTGACTTAAGTAGATTATCAATATAATATAAAAAAGTTAATTATTAAAATTAACTGACTACAAAAGTATAATTTAACTATGCCTTAATGATTTTAAAATTTTTAAATAATAAAAAAAATTAAATCATGCAAAAAAGAAAAAGAAGAAGTACAAAAAGAACAGTTCGCGAAATCGGAATGCTTTCGTGTTCAATGTTCCAAGCGGTGACAATCTCAGTTAATCGAATTGAAGAAGACAATCAATACTCGTTGATCCTTTGTAAGGATAGACAGCCCATTGAAAGAACGAAGGTTATTATAAGTGAACAAGTTTTTAAAGAAAATTTCGATAATTATGATGATCGATATACAAGGGTTGTTAAAACATTTAAGTTGTTTCCTTCTAATTCTGTTAAGATTGCCATCTATACAGAAATATCTTCTAGACTCAAAAAATTAAATTAGTTTAATTTTATCTAACCCCAATTTATTAATTTAGATTGGGGTTTTATTGTTTGATGTAAGTAGACATTGACATCAAATTATCAAAATTGCCAATCATATTGTATCTAATTAATCTAAAACAAACTTGATTTAAAACAGAATTTTATATACAAATTTTACGCAATTCACACCATTGCTCTTTCAATAAAAAAGCTATTTAATTACTGAAAACCTCTGATAACTTAATATCAAATCGAGGTGATAACCCGCTAACATCAAACGTAATAACATTGATGACGTTTTGGCTGAAAGATAAATTAATCAAGTTAAAATGTGATTAAGTATTGAATAAACTATTCGATGAACAAATAATGATGATAGTAGAATTGATTAAAATACATTAGGGATAAAAAAATATTGAAATTTATGATTATCGGTATAGTATAAAAACAGGTTGCTTTAATTCACAGTATTGAATTAAATACTACCTACTGGTGAGGTAATTCACAAAATTTAATTAATTAAAATCTTATTATGATGTTTAAAATTAACGGATTTCTATCCGAAAACAGTGAAAATGGAATATCGATAGCAATATTGATGAATCCAGATCGTTCGATGGTCAAATTAGTGGCAATGCGAAATGACGAAAAAATTGAAGGTACAACTGAAGTTGAATTAACTTCAGCGCGTTTTGATGAACTGATAGCTGATTATCCTGACATATCAAAACGTTTGTATCATGTCTTTGACATGTGTAAAGTGGACAAGGATTTATTATCACCAAGTGTAATTGTTCGAACAATAGCTAGGACTGATTCAAAATCTAAGAAATATTTACTAAGTAAGGGAGATCGTTTACATTTCGAATTTATGCTGATAATTGCTTTAGTTATGGCTTTGTTTTATTTGTTAGGTAAATGGCTTCATATTTTTTAGATAGAATTTCCTTTATCTGTCAAAAGTTTTTTAAGATCATCTTGAATTTAATTAATTGATCTAAATAAACCTCAGTTATTTAACTGGGGTTTTTTTATTACATTATTAAAACAAAAGTCTTGTTGAGGTCATACTTAGAATAAATTAAAGAGTAAATATGTGATCTAAAGCAATATTAAGGTAACTTAAGAATATTTCAAATCTAGTTTGTTTTAATGCTAATAGATGTTAATTAAAGGTTATGATTAATTGTTATTATTTGCAAATGAAAATGTATTTAGAATTTGTGTGTTATTATCAAAAAATCTTATTATAAGTTAAGAAAAATTGAAATATTTTTGTTATCGGTATAATATAACTATTGAGTTTCTTTTAACTCCCAGGTGTGGTACACACATTTTAAATCAATTAAAAAATTAAAAAATGAAACATTATGATTTTAAAGGCTATTTGCTCCTAGATAGTCAAAGTGAAATGTCATTAGGAATTTTTGCAAATGCAGATCTTACTATTTATCGCATAGTTTTAATGCGTGGAAATGAAATTGTTGAAGATTCACTTATTTTAGAAATGCCTAAAAAGCTTTATGAAGAGATTTTTTGTAAGGATCTTAATATTGCATGTAATATTTTTCATCAGTTCTATTTTTGTAGATTTGTGGTACATGTCAATTCTTCAAATTCAGAAAAAAAGGGGATAAAGCCGTTTTTATCGTCTTTACTTAATGGATTGAAAAGAGGTATGTTATTAATTATAGATACTTTTAAAAGAAAAAATAAGAATTTATAAAAGAATCTACAAAAAGAGATTTAAATTTCAAACACGAATTTGAACAATGTTGCGAACAAAAAATGGCTTCAGAGCAATCACTTTTACGTTATTACTAGTGATGATTCTGATTATCATGATGGCTACCTTAGTTTATTTGGCTTCTAAATCGTGTTAATTTATTTTTAATACTTTTTATTGATCCAAAAGAACCCCAGTTATCTAACTGGGGTTTTTATTATATAAAGCATGGTGAGTTTGAGAAAGGAACATTAAACAAAATATTCCATATACCCATCGAAAGTAGTTAGTAACGATCCCTAAAAATACCTTTCAAAAAAGTAAATAATGATATAAACAAATAAAATGATATTTAATAAAGATATATCTATATTTATAGAAAGTAATAATATTATGAATTGGACTAACAATATTATAGACTTATTCAATTCATAATTTTTAATCTTTTTATTGATTTAAGTCGATTATCTATATAATATTAAATAGAATTAATTTTAAAAAAATTAATTTACTACAAAAGTATAATTTACCTATACCTTAATGAATTTAAATTAATAATTAATTTTAATTACAAATTTATGAATCAAAAAACAAACAACGACAAGAAATTAATCGAATTCGGATATATTCCTTGTCTAAATTTGCCAGAAAGAATTGACATCTTCATTTATGAAATCGAAGAAACTGAGATGTACTTATTGGTACTTCGTATTAATGGAAATCCCATTAAAGCAACAGTAACGATAATAAGTCAACAAGTCTTTAATGACCATTTATCTGGTATTTCAGGTCTTGAATTGTTTGATGAAACAGTGAAGTTGTGTAATGTCTTTACATGCTTAATAGTCTTTCTTAAAAAGTTATATTATGTTTAAAAATTAAATTTTAATTTTAATTTAATTCACCCCCCAGTTGTCGATCTAACTGGGGTTTTTATTGCTTGACTTAAGTAAAAGTCGTCATGGAATAATTTAAATAGTCTATTATAAAATATCTCATCAATCCATAGCTATCTTGATTTAAAACTGAAGAATTATTTAAAAGTTTATGAAACTCACAACTCCCTTATTAATAGAGAGCAAAATATTATAAATTCAAATCTCAATATTATAGGCTTTATTAACTAATAACTTTTATAAGTGTTATTGACCTAATTTGATAATCTATATAGTATAGAATAGAATTAACTTTTAAAATTAATTTGCTACAAAAGTATAATTTATCTATACCTTAATGAATTTAAATTATTGTTAAATTTTAATATTAAACTCATGAAAAAAAGAAGTGACGGCAAGAAATTAACCGAATTAGGTTATATTTCCTGTCCAAATTTGAAAGAAAGAATTGACATCTTCGTTTATCGAATTGAAGAAATTAAGAAGTTCTTATTGGTACTTCGTATTGATGGAAAAACAGTTAAATCAACAGAAACTACGATAAGTGAACAAGTCTTTATTGACAATCTAGCGGGTGATTTTACTCTTGAAACCTTGTTTGTTAACGCTGTGGGATTGTGTAATATCAATGCACGCATGATACTCTTTCTTATAAAACTTTCTTCTGTTCTCAAAAATTAAATTTTTAATTTATTTTACCCCTCAGTTATTGATCTAACTGGGGTTTTTATTGCATGATATAAACGAAAATCGTCATGAAATAGTTAAAATAATCAATTATAAAGCATTTAATCAATCCAGAGTCATCTTGATTTAAAACTAAAGAATTATTTAAAAGTTTATGAAACTCACAACTTCCTTATTAATAGAGAGCAAAATATTATGAATTCAGATATCAATATTATAGACTTTCACAATTAATCACTTTTAGGAATGTAATTGACTTAATCCGATTATCTATATAATCTAATCTAGAATTAATTTTTAAAATTAATTTACTACAAAAGTATAATTTACCTATGCCTTAATGAATTTAAAAATTTTATTAACTAAAAAATAATTAAATCATGAAAAAAAGATTTAGACGTATGCCTAGAGGAAAACCTGAGTACGGTTGTTTTTCTAGTGAAGAGGTAAAAGGATGTGAAATCTTAGTTTATAGTTATTTCCCTGACTTAGAATACTCATTGGTTCTTCGCTTTGATGAAGATATCATTGTTAGTGAAACTGAAACTTTTATAAGTGAAAGTGATTATTCTGATAATTTCAAAGATTATTTTGATTCTTATACAAAGTTTCATATTGCATTGAAGTTGATGAAATTAGATTTAAATAAGATTCGTGATTTACATCAAACATGGTCTCAATCCAAAAAATAAATTAAATTTTTAATTTATTTTACCCCCCAGTTATTGATTTAACTGGGGTTTTTATTGAATGATATAAGTGTTCATTGTCTTGAAATTATCAAAATTATCAATCATATTGCATCTAATTAACCCAAAGTTACCTAGATATAAAAAATAAAATTATCTACAAATTTTACGCAATTCACTTCACTCCTCTTTCAATAAAAAAGTTATTTGATTAGCTGAAAAACTATGACTAATTAAAATCAATTGAGATGATAACTGGGTAATACAGTTAATATTAACACTGATGGTGTTTTGATAAAAAGCTAAATTGATTCAATATAGTTTAATAAACTAACTAAAGAGATAAAAAATTATTACTGTAGAATTAAGTAAAATACATTATGGAAAAAATATTGAAATTTAACGATTATCGGTTTAATATAGAAACAGGTTAGCCTAACTCACAATGTTGAGTTAATAGCTACCTACTGGTGAAGTAATTCACATAATTAATTAGTTAATTAATCAATATTTTTACATTATGTCATATAATAAAATTATCGGATTCTTATTCGAAAACAGTGAAAACGGAGTATCAATAGCAATATTGATGGATCTTGATCGTTCAATTGTTACATTACTACCAATGCGAAACGGCGAACGAATGGCAGGAACTAGCGAACTTGAATTAAGTTTAAAGCATTTTGATAAACTGATTGATGATTATCCTGATCTAGAGAAACGTAAGTGGTATGTCTATCTCTTATGTGGAGTGGGTTACGTTAATTTATATCCTGAAATATTTGATCAAATCAAAAATGAAATTAGTTCAAATTCTAATGATCATCTACGGACTCAAATTAAATTCGTAGATAAGCTTGCAAATACTTTGGCGTTTATTATCCTAATAGGATTAGTGTGTATTGCTGTTTATCTTATAGGCAAATTCGCACTTGCTGTATTAGTGTATATTTTTGACCATTTGAAATTTGATTAATCTAATCAAATAAACCTCAGTTATTTAACTGGGGTTTATTGTTAAAGTTTGTTCTTTCATAAATAGTTATCATTATTGCGCAACAAATTAAAATTCTATAGCAAATAAAGACTACGATGAATAAATAGATTGCTCGTATAAATATGATACTTTTAATAAATTTATGACTTTTAATAAGTAATCTTTTAAAGATTTAACAAACCTATTGATTTAATTAAATAATATAATTTTATAAATTAAAATCCAATATAACAAGATAAATAACAACTTAAATTATGCACTTTTTGTTGATACTCTTCTGAATTAAACACAAACCCCTAACATCATTGTATACTATGTTTTATGATAGAATATATGTTAAGTTCATAACTTAATTACCGCTTTAAATTTGGTACATTAATGAAATCAACACTAAATAAATTTTCTGTAGCGTCCATGCTCGATTGGACCGATAAACATTGTCGGTATTTTCATCGGATATTGACCAAACAAACTTTACTGTATACCGAAATGGTAACAACAGGAGCAATCTTATTTGGTAAAGGGAATTACCTTGATTTTAATGTCGATGAACATCCTATTGCTTTACAACTTGGTGGAAGTGATCCCATCGCATTAGCACAGTGCGCTAAATTAGCTCAACATCATGGTTATGATGAGGTAAATCTTAATGTTGGCTGCCCTTCAGATCGCGTTCAAAATGGGATGTTTGGTGCGTGCTTAATGGGAAATGCTGATTTAGTGGCTAAATGTGTTGCGTCAATGCAAGAAAGAATTGACATCTTCATTTATGAAATCGAAGAAACTGAGATGTACTTATTGGTACTTCGTATTAATGCAAATCCCATTAAAGCAACAGTAACTATAATAAGTCAACAAGTCTTTAAGGACCATTTATCTGGTATTTCAAGTCTTGAATTGTTTGATAAAACAGTGAAGTTGTGTAATGTCTTTACACGCATAATAGTCTTTCTTAAAAAGTTATATTATGTTTAAAAATTAAATTTTAATTTAATTCCCCCCAGTTGTCGATCTAACTGGGGTTTTTATTGCTTGACTTAAGTAAAAGTCGTCATGGAATAATTTAAATAGTCTATTATAAAATATCTCATCAATCCAAAGCTATCTTGATTTAAAACTAAAGAATTATTTAAAAGTTTATGAAACTCACAACTTCCTTATTAATAGAGAGCAAAAATATTATGAATTCAGATTTCAATATTATAGACTTTCACAATTAATCACTTTTAGGAATGTAATTGACATAATCCGATTATCTATATAATCTAATCTAGAATTAATTTTTAAAATTAATTTACTACAAAAGTATAATTTACCTATGCCTTAATGAATTTAAAAATTTTATTAACTAAAAAATATTTAAATCATGAAAAAAAGATTTAGACGTATGCCTAGAGGAAAATTTAATTATGGTTGTTTTTCTAGTGAAGAGGTAAAAGGATGTGAAATCTTAGTTTATACTTATTTCCCTTACTTAGAATACTCATTGGTTCTTCGCTTTGATGAAGATATCATTGTTAGTGAAACTGAAACTTTTATAAGTAAAAGTGATTATTTTGATAATTTCAAAGATTATTTTGATTCTTATACGAAGTTTCATATTGCATTGAAGTTGATGAAATTAGATTTAAATAAGATTCGCGATTTACATCAAACATGGTCTCAATCCAAAAAATAAATTAAATTTTTAATTTATTTTACCCCCCAGTTATTGATTTAACTGGGGTTTTTATTGAATGATATAAGGGTTCATTGCCTTGAAATTATCAATCATATTGCATCTAATTAACCCAAAGTTACCTTGATATAAAACTAAAATTATCTACATATTTTACACAATTCATTTCACTCCACTTTCAATAAAAAAGCTATTTTATTAGCTGAAAACCTATGACTAATTAAAATCAATTGGGATGATAACTGGCTAATTCAGTTAATATTAACGCTGATTGCGTTTTGATTGAAAGCTAAATTGATTCAATATAGTTTAATAAACTAACTGAAGAAATAAAAAAATGATTACTGTAGAATTGAGTAAAAAACCTTAGGTATTAAAAAATATTGAAATTTCAGAATTATTGGTTTAGTATAAAATTAGGTTAGTCTAATTCACAATGTTGAGTTATATAACTACCTACTGGTGAAGTATTCACAAATTTAATTAATTTATTCCATTATGTCAAATTTTGTAATAATCGGATTTTTATCCGAACAAGAAGAAGAGGGAGTATCAATAGCAATATTGATGGAACCTGATCGTTCGATTGTTAAATTAGTAGCAATGCGAAACGGCAAGAAAATTGAAGGTACTATTGAAGTTAAATTAACCTCAAAGGATTTTGATAGACTGTTATATGATTATCCAGATCCAACAGAGCGTAAGTATTATGTCTATGGCTTGTGTAAAGTAAATAAAAATGTATTATATCCTAATACGTTTCGTACTGTACCGAGAAATCATAGAACGCTAGAACATGTATTTATACATATACTCTTCCTTATTTGTATATCTGGAATTCTGGCTTGTTTACTCTTTGGTTTAGGTAAATTTGTTCTATATATAGTAGAATTATTTTCTTGGCCATAGTTTTGGAATTTTATTAATTCAACAAAATAAACCTCAGTTATTTAACTGAGGTTTATTATTAAAGTTTGGTCTTTCATGAATAGTTATCATTATTGCGCAACAAATTAAAATTCTATAGCAAATAAAGACTACGATGAATAAATAGGTTACTCGTATAAATATGATACTTTTAATAACTTTAAGACTTTTAACAGGTAATCTTTTAAAGATTTAACAAAACTATTGAATTAATTAAATAACATATCTTTATAAATTATCAATCATATTGCATCTAATTAACCCAAAGTTACCTTGATATAAAACTAAAATTATCTACAAATTTTACGCAATTCATTTCACTCCTCTTTCAATAAAAAAGCTATTTAATTAGCTGGAAATCTATGATTAATTAAAATCAATTGGGATGATAACTGGGTAATACAGTTAATATTAACGCTGATGGTGTTTTGATAAAAAGCTAAATTGATTCAATATAGTTTAATAAACTAACTAAAGAGATAAAAAAATTATTACTGTAGAATTGAGTAAAACAGTTGGGGGATTAAAAAAATATTGAAATTTAACGATTATCGGTCTAACATAAAAACAGGTTAGTCTAATTCACAATGATGAATTATATAACTACCTACTGGTGAAGTAATTCACATGCCTAATTAAAAAAATTGCATTATGTCAGATTGTAAAATCATCGGATTTTTATCCGAAAACAGTGAAAGGGGAGTATCAATAGCAATATTGATGGATCCTGATCGTTCAATTGTTAAATTAGTAGCAATGCGAAACGGCGAACAAATTGAAGGTACCATTGGAGTTGAATTAACTTCAAAGCGTTTTGATAGACTGATAGATGATTATCCTGATCTAAAGAAACGTAAGTATCATGTCTATGGCATGTGTAAAGTGGATTACAATGTATTATATTCTGATACATCTGATGAAACCACAAATGAAATTAGTTCAAATTCTAATGATCATCTACGGATTGAAAATAAAATCGTCGATGCACTTGCAACTACTTTGGCGTTTCTTTTCATAATAGGATTAGTGTGTATTTCTGTTTATCTTATAGGCAAATTCGCACTTGCTGTATTAGTGTACATTTTTGACCATTTGAAATTTGATTAATCTAACCAAATAAACCTCAGTTATTTAACTGGGGTTTATTGTTATAGTTTGTTCTTTCATAAATAGTTATCATTATTGCGCAACAAATTAAAATTCTACAGCAAATAAAGACTACGATGAATAGATAGGTTACTCGTATAAATATGATACTTTTAATAACTTTAAGACTTTTAACAGGTAATCTTTTAAAGATTTAACAAAACTATTGAATTAATTAAATAATATATCTTTATAAATTAAAATCCAATATAACAAGATAAAAAACAAGTTAAATTATGTACTTTTTATTGATACACTTCTAAATTAAACACAAAACCCTAACATCATTGTATTCTATGTTTTATGATAGAATATATGTTTAGTTATTTGCTTCATAATTTAATTACCGCTTTAAATCTGGTACATAAATGAAATCAACAAACAATAAATTTTCTGTAGCGCCCATGCTCGATTGGACCGATAAACATTGTCGGTATTTTCATCGGATATTGACCAAACAAACTTTACTGTATACCGAAATGGTAACAACAGGAGCAATCTTATTTGGTAAAGGGAATTACCTTGATTTTAACGTCGATGAACATCCTATTGCTTTACAACTTGGCGGAAGTGATCCCAATGCATTAGCACAGTGCGCTAAATTAGCTCAAAATCATGGTTATGATGAAGTAAATCTTAATGTTGGCTGCCCTTCAGATCGCGTTCAAAATGGGATGTTTGGTGCGTGCTTAATGGGAAATGCTGATTTAGTGGCTAAATGTATTGAGTCCATGCAAGAACAAATTGATATCCCCGTAACGGTTAAAACACGAATCGGGATCGATGATCTAGATAGCTACGCTTTTTTATGCCAATTTATTGAAACAGTTCTACCTTATACTAACACGTTTATTGTACATGCACGTAAAGCATGGTTATCCGGACTTAGCCCTAAAGAAAATCGTGAAGTTCCACCACTTGACTATGAACGAGTTTATCAACTCAAACGAGATTACCCTAACTTAACTATAGCCATCAATGGTGGTGTTAAAACGATCGACGAAATAAAACACCATTTAAATTATGTTGATGGCGTCATGGTGGGACGAGAAGCCTATCAGAATCCCATGTTATTAGCACAAATTGACTCCCAAATCTTTGGCTTAGATACGCAACCCATAGATCCAATAGCGGCAATACGATGTCTTTATCCTTATATCGAACAACAACTTTTACAAGGTGCTCAACTTAATCACATTATGCGTCATACATTGGGTATTTTTAATGGACAAAAAGGTGCAAAACAATGGCGACGCTATCTTAGCGAAAATGCACATAAAAAAGGGGCAGGGATTGAAGTTGTCGAACATGCTTTAAACTTTATTCAGTAACATTGTCAGCGTCATCCTGTTGTTATGGTTGTTTAAAAATTAAGCGTAATTGCAGGTGACAAGCAAATCGTTATATACTATTAAGCCATTTTCATAAAGGTCTAA
The DNA here is from genome assembly GCF_026536645.1 of Gilliamella sp. B3801. Lineage (NCBI taxonomy): Bacteria > Pseudomonadati > Pseudomonadota > Gammaproteobacteria > Orbales > Orbaceae > Gilliamella > Gilliamella sp. B3801. Next base: position 252,863 of record NZ_JAFNNR010000002.1, on the reverse strand, counting down.
ATTCTGTGCGGTTAAATACAACTCAGCAACAAGCTGTTGAATATGTTTCTGGCCCTTGCCTGGTCTTAGCCGGTGCAGGTTCGGGAAAAACACGGGTTATAATAAACAAAATTGCTTACTTAATTCGTGTTAAGGAATATTTGCCACGCCATATTGTTGCTGTGACTTTTACTAATAAAGCCGCGCGTGAAATGAAAGAGCGTATTGCTCAATCACTCAGCAAACAAGAGGCAAGAGGGCTTAAAATCTCGACTTTTCATACACTGGGTTTGGATATCGTTCGTCGAGAATATAAACATCTTGGCATCAAAGCTAACTTTTCTTTATTTGATGATCATGATCAAACTGCATTACTCAAAGAACTGACTCAACAATGGTTAGATGGCGATAAAGATCTCATTAATCAATTGCGTTCAACTATTTCGAATTGGAAAAATGATATTGTCGACTCAACAATAGCCATGGCTAGAGCACAAACCAATAAAGAAAAGTTATTTGCTCATTGTTATCAGCTTTATGAAAAACAATTAAAAGCTTGCAGTATATTGGATTTTGATGATCTTATCTTATTGCCTACCTTATTATTAAAAAATAATGAAGAAGTTCGAGAAAAATGGCAAAATCGAGTTCGTTATCTACTCATTGATGAATATCAAGATACTAATACCAGTCAATATGAATTCATTAAATTATTAGTCGGTAATCGAGCCAAATTTACCGTTGTAGGCGATGATGATCAATCGATCTACTCATGGCGAGGAGCCCGCCCTAAAAATTTAGTTTTACTCCAACAAGATTTTCCTAATCTAGAAGTTATAAAACTCGAACAAAATTATCGATCTTCCGGGCGAATTTTAAAAGTTGCAAACATTTTAATTGAAAATAATCCCCATATATTTGAAAAAAAACTATTTTCAGAACTGGGTTATGGTGAACAGCTTAAAGTTATCTCTGCCGATAGCGAAGAGTCCGAAGCCGAAAAGGTGATCAATGATTTAATTGGTCATCGATTTGCGAATAATAGCCAATATGGTCAATATGCAATTTTATATCGTGGAAATCATCAAGCCAGATTGATCGAAAAAATGTTAATGCAATACCGGATCCCTTATCGAATTTCGGGGGGGACTTCCTTTTTTGCTCGAACTGAAATTAAAGATCTCATGGCCTACTTGCGATTATTGACAAATCCCGATGATGATAATGCGTTCATACGCATTATCAACACGCCAAAACGTGAAATAGGGCCAGTCACGATCCAAAAACTAGGGGAATGGGCAAATCATCGAGCTGTCAGTTTATATCAAGCAAGTCATGATATGGGACTTACGGAAGTATTATCTGGCAAACGAATGGAAACGCTACAACTCTTTATTCATTGGTTTGATTCACTAATTCAAAAATCCCATAATGAACCCATGGAAGCCATTCACGAGTTACTGCATGGAATCCATTATGAAAGTTGGATTTATGAAACATCACCCTCACCAACCGCAGGACAAATGCGAATGCGCAATATAGAGCAATTAATCAGTTGGTTAAATGATATGTTACAAGGTGATGACATTGACGAAGGTATGACACTTGAACAAGCCGTAGCAAGATTTACCTTACGGGATATGCTAGAACGCAACGAATCTGAAGAAGAACTCGATCAAGTTCAGCTTATGACACTTCATGCATCTAAAGGACTAGAATTCCCTTATGTCTATTTGGTTGGCATGTCTGAAGGCGTTTTACCGCATCAAAACAGTATTGATGAGGACAATATAGAAGAGGAGCGTCGTCTTGCTTATGTTGGCATTACCCGAGCACAACAAGAACTCACTTTTTCCTTTAGTCGTCAACGCAAACAATTTGGCGAAACAGTTTACGTAGAGCCAAGCCGTTTTTTGCTGGAACTCCCTCAAGATGATCTCAATTGGACGGATGAACGAACAAAATTATCCCCTGAGAAGAATATGCAACAAGGACAAAGCAGGCTTGCTATGTTAAAAGCGCAGATAGCCAATGCTAAATAAATATCAATTACAATTAAACTTAATTCGAAAAAATTTAAAAACAGGCGGAAAGAATAAACTGATAGAAATTTAGAATTAAAATTTCCAAATGGAAAATGTTTAAGTGATCGATAGAAGTTAAATAAAACCAATAAACAGATAACCTACAAATACCGTTTTAACGATTAGCAAATATAGACAAATAAAACGATAAATTGATGATATTTTGATAATCTAAGCAGACAAACGACTAAAAATCATTGACGGATCGAAATAGCTTTATATAATACACAGCGTTAAATCAACAAATCAATGATAACATGTCTCCTTAGCTCAGCTGGATAGAGCAACGGCCTTCTAAGCCGTAGGTCACAGGTTCGAATCCTGTAGGGGACGCCATTTCATCAATAACTCACAATGCCCGACCACGATTAAATCCCATTGATACTTGATTTTTAGAATTTTTAACACGATCTAATATGATTCTATAGGATTGACAACACCAATCTATTAACGGTGTCGTTACGGTATATTCTAATTCAGCAACAAAAAAATACTGTAAATAGGCTAATTGTAAAAGCTATTGAATCTGCAAAACCTAGGATAAACATCCAGTAGAACAAGCCAAATAATCCACCTAAATTCACCACGTATGTGCAAAGTAAGGTGAAAATTAATTTCGCAGTTTATTAACTCATAAACTTTCTAAAACCTATCTTTGATTTTCACATTAACAAAATTTTTTTAGTCATAATCATCTCTAAAAAAGCCTTCAAAAGAAGGCAAAGTATATAAGATGCTCGCCTTTTCGAGCTATCAGTATTCATAAATTCACCCGTAAATAATTTTGTGAATAATGTATTTGGCTGTATAGTGTGCTTTATTTATACACGAGAAACAGATATGAATATATTTAAGAGATTAGTGAAAGGCGATCTAGGTCTAGCTGTAACTTTTTGGGTGTTCGGTGTTTTATTTAGTGTGATTCTAATTGCAATTTATTTTGCAATTACTTCTATTTTCAACGCATATCACGTTCCAACATTGCTTAGAATTAGCGTAATCTTATTTATTTATTCAATTAATTTTTTAAATTCGATTCTGGTTCTTGTCGGTTTATTTAATCTATTAAAAAATAATGGCGTTACTTATTGGAGAGTGATAGCTTTGGTTGTTTGGTTATGCGCGACAGCATATTCAGTCTATGATGACAGCTGCGACATACTACATTTAGTTACGCAGTAGCCTTACAACTGTTTACATCTGTATTTTTAACATGTAAGCACTCTGAAGCGTTATGAATCGCAATTACCAGCAGTTCCCTAAATTATTAAGCCAACAGTTGAGGCTGATTGACTGCCGTTAATTTTGGTCCGCCGAGCATTTGGTGCATGAATTTGCGTTTTTCTTCGATGATAATACAATCATAAGGGCATTATTACCTATTTATTTTTGTTGGATAAAATAATCGATATTCCTTCGATGGCTAATTTTGTATAATTACTAAAAAATCAATTAACAAAAGGACATTATACATGTTCAAGAAGTTACTAGCTGTATTTGTTGTTAGTTTTGTTTTAGTTGGATGTGGTGATGGTTCACCTAAAGTTGACGCTTCATCTAAGTCAGCATTTCAAACATCAATGAAAGAAATATCGGAAACTTTAAAAGGAGAGGATAGCGATAATTTCAAAAAGGCAATATTTAACATTGTTTTCGCCGCTAGTTTTGAAACTGGAGGTGACGAAGCTAAAATTCAGCAAATATTGAAAGAAAAACTTGATGGTAAAACGGCAAAAGAAATCCTAAAAGAGTATAGCAAAAGTCAACCATAGTAAAAGATTAAAAGCTCGTTAAATGCGAGCTTTTTTGGGAAAAATAAATGACTAAAAAGTAAAAATATATAATTTTGTCATGATTACCTATCTTATTACTTCTAATGGTGCATTAGGATAAGGGCGATGGAGATAGATTTGATATGAGTAAATATCATTTTTATCTTCTGCAAACAGCGGAGTTTCGCCTTTTTTGTCTTCTAATGTCACTAATCTTCCATTTCCATAAAACATAATATTATAATTTTTGATCGGTTGTATATTTCCTATACTTTTAGATAATCTATTGTCTATATATTGTTCATCTTCTTTAATTAATTCAGTATCATTATATAATGATTTAAAGACTTCGGAATCTCTTACTTTCATAATGGCCAAGAAAGATTTTTTATCGCCTTTATTAATTATATTAGCTAAATGGTTATAATAATCTACGACTTCTTTAAGTAACTTATCCTTATTTTCTTTTCTCAAATCTATGCTGTGTTCCCAATTTTTTAGTTTGTACGGAACATCAATATTGAAAATCCATTCTTTGGTGATTAGTGGCATTTCTGCATGTGGATCATCCAATTTAAATTCGTAAATTAAAGTCGATTTTTGTTCTGAATAAGATGAATATCCATTATTATATTTATAAATACTTAATGTTAGGTAATCAATACCCAATTTATCTACCGTTTTATTTCCATCATTTGGTAATAAGACAATTTGTAATTTTTGTTTTCCCGATTTTAATATAAGATCATTAATAATTAATTCACTATCACTCGAACCTGCTAAATAATTTTTTCCAAAACCATGTTATTTACGTAAGATTCATACGGATTACCGGAAGTAACTTTTAAAGTATAGATAGTTTCTTGAATTATTTGTTTATCTGTTTTTTGTGCTTGTCCGCAAGAAAACAGAAAACTACTAAGTAAAAACACGTTTATTAATTTTTTCATGATTACCATACCTTCAACTCATTGCTACCTTGTGGCATATATAAAAAAATACCTCATCCTCATAAGGAGACGTCATTTTTTCTAAAGATTCTTAATTATAATTACCCTTAAATTTAGATGAAAAGATATCGATAGGTACGGAAAAATCGAGGTGTCTAATATCAAAAGGTTTTCCATTGATGATTTTAGAACTTTTTGGTTGCAGGACTTGATTGCATCCGATCCTCAAAATAGGTCATACAAATAATAAGTTTTTTTAAGTAGCTTCAATGTATTCTTTTCCGGAATTATAAATTTCTCTTTCATTAGATAATGTAATATGTTTTCTTTATATAAGTTATATGTTTTCCTTAATACTCATTTGTATATTTTTATCGTTATTTTAGCCCTCCAAAAATTATTGTCTGGTTTAATTGTTTATCAATTTTGTTTTAACCTAACTGAATAATCATGGTCATCATTTTCTAAGAAAAAGCGGAAAATTAATTTCCGCTTTTTTAATAAAATAACCAGTTTATAACTTTAATGCTTGAACACTTTGTACTAAGTCAGCTAGTTGGGTAACAATTTGGTTACCGGTATTCGCTTCGTCACCACCTAGTGTTTTATTGCGCATAAAGTCAGCTTTGATTTGTTGCCAACGTTTAGTTTGTTCTTTTGTTAACACCCCTCGAATTTCAGCAAGTTTAAGCAGATTTTCTTCAGCGCCGTTGGTCAGCAGTTGTGCCTCGCCCAAGTAGTGATCTTCAATAATTTGATTGAGTTCTTCATCATTCATTACGGAAGAAACTTTTTCGGCTAATTTGTTCATGTTTCGATAACTACCTTGTAACTTGAACGGCGGTTCTGTTCGGTACTTATCGGATTGCGCTGCGCTAATAATGTATTGCTGATTGACTTTAAAGACCACTTCTCGAATTTTCAGTAAATGACGCAGTACAGCGATAATTTCGCTAATTTCCGCTTGGCTATAGGCATAGCTAAGTTCGTTGGTGTTAAGCGGTTTTCCTTGCGCATGGTCGATAAACTGATATAGGTCATTAAGATCACGTAGTGCCAATGGCGATAATATTGGATTTGATGTTAAGCAGTTTTCAATGTAACTTGATGCAAACACTTCATCCATGCCACCTAAAACTTCACCTAAGTTATAAATATCTGCACGGTTGGCTAACATGTCAGGGATTTTGAAAACTTCACCCGATTCGGTATAAGGGTTGCCAGCCATAATGACACAGAATTTTTTACCCCGAAGGTCATAGGTTTTGGTCTTTTCTTTCCATACCCCTTCAATACGACGAGAACCATCACATAACGAAATAAATTTTTGTAAAAATTCTGGGTTAGTGTGTTGAATATCGTCAATATAAAGCATGACGTTATTACCCATTTCGAGCGCTAAATTGAGTTTTTCAAGTTCTTGTCGCGCGGTGGCATTTGGCGCTTGCTGTGGATCGAATGATAATACGCTGTGTCCTAGTGCCGGGCCGTTAATTTTCATAAATATTAAGCCAAGTCGATTAGCCACATATTCCATTAAGGTTGTTTTACCGTAACCTGGTGGCGAGATGAGTAGTAATAACCCCATTAAGTCAGTACGGCGACTTTCACCGACAGTGCCCATTTGTTTTGCTAAATTGTCCCCAATGATTGGTAAATACACTTGGTTGATCAGTTTATTACGCACAAATGAACTGAGTGGTTTAGCTTTGAATTCTTCAAGATGTAATTGCTCACGTTGTTCATCCAGCACTTCTTGACGCAGGCTTTGGTAATGTTGGAATTGCGGTATAACGACACGTGATTGTTTACGCATGCGACTAAAGAAGTCATCAAGATTGATTTGTAACACCCCTTGTGTAATTGAAGGGTGTTCACCTAATAAATCATTGACGGTGATATCCAGTTCAATTTCGCTGATTGCTAAAGTGATGTTACTTTCTTTATCCAACATGCATAGTAAAGTGGCTTCGGCGATGTATTCACTAAATTTTTGATATTGGGGTAGGGTACAAAGCCCTTTAAACCAACTTTCAATAAGATTCCAACGGTCAGCCAGTCGTTTTTTAAGATTTAATTGCGATTGGTTAAAATCACTCCACATGTGCGATTCTTCTAATCGAGTATTTAATCCTTCATATAAATAATGGCTATATTTGCTTAACGTAAATTGTTGTGGAATTTCAGCTAAGACATAGCTTAAGTATTCGCTTGCCTGTTTAATATGGTAAGGTTCATGTTCGATTGGCTGTTTTTGTAAGAATAGAGTGAGTTCAACCGATATTTCGTTTTGTAGATTTTTTAATCCTTCTTCATGTCCGAATAATGCTTGTATATCCTTACACGTTTTGGCACGTTCTGGCCATAATCTGACGATATCATTTTTTTGATTGTGATACCAAAACAGTATCGCCACGCTACGTGCTAATGGATTGTATCTAAGTAGTTTGGCGGCTTCACCAAGTGGAACAATTTTCGATAATATTTTTACCGCATCGTGATCATGTATCCCTTTTTCATAACCTTCTCGATAGCGTAAGGCAGCGTAGTCACGTACCGTTTTATTTAGAATTTCGGGTTGATTAAGTTGGCTGATTAAATCTTCATAACTTAAATTATGTTCTTTTTTTAATGCCGAGTTGATGATCGAATAGGCAAGATACTCTGCTCGATAGACAGTAGGGGATTCAGATTCAAGCGAGATAGTCCAAAAAGGTTGATAACTTTCTAATTTTGGATGGACTATTTTTTCTTGGTAATCGGTACCGGTCAATTGTAAGTAAAGATGATGTTCTTTGGGTACAATGGTAAGGTCAAGTTCTTGTGTATTGACGCTAAATTTATGTCTTGGCCCTAATTTAATGACATTTCCACCCGATTCAAAGATTTCGGATTTGTCACGTAAAGAACGTATTGCTTGATCTCTGGCACTTTTGAAGCGTGATTCAATATCATCAGCTTTGACATTATCAAAAAGTGCACGTAATTTTTCGACTATTTCACGAATTTTCAGCGCTAAAGGATCGGCAACAAAAAAGGCATTGAGTTCGTTTTGATCTGAAAATTTAGCGGTTCGTCTTGGAATACTGTCTAAAATTCTGTCAGCAGCAGTGAGTAGCGATTCGGTTCGTCTTGTTCGATCTTCAAGTAATGCTTGTTTGTGCGTTTCGAATGATTCTAAGATTTCTTCACGTTTTGCCAGTATGTCATTTAAAAATTCTTCACTTTCGCTAAACTGATTTTCCAGTTCTTCAAGTTGAACTAATAGCCTTGATAGTTCATCGTCACATTTTTCAGGTGTGGTGGCTAAGCTTAATGCACTGGCAATACTTTGACTGAATAGTTTGAATTGCGCACCAAATTGCGCCACCATTTCAACGCTGGATAGATTTTTTCGTTTTTGGTTAATGCGTGCTTTGGTTTGATTGAGTTTGGCATAAACTTCGGCGATCGATTCAATGATTTTGGTTTGTAGTGTTACGTCATCAAATTTTAATGATGCCATTAATTGCGAAAGCATATCTAAGTTTTCAGACATTTGGTCAGCGGTTTTTATCGGTTCGATAAGTTTGGCAACAGTGTCCGCTTTAGTAAGATACTTTTCAATTTCATCTATTTGTGTGATAAACGGTTCGAGCGCTTTGTCACTGCCTAAAAATTCGGCTGTCGCTAAAGATACGATAGATTGGCGTTCTTTTAAGGCTTTTTCCATTATGTCGATCTGATTCAAATCAATATAACGGTAAGTTCTTAATGTGACTAAACTACCTAGCTGCATTTTAATTGCATTTAGTGCATCTACGTATTGTTGTGTTTCTTGCCAGCTATCGGGATAGAGTTTAGTCAATAAGTCTTGTTGGTTTGAAATTGCTTCACGCATGGCGCTTTCAGATTGTCGGCGTATGCTTTCCACTTTTTCATATTCATCTATCACTAATTCACTCGTTTGTATAATGTTACGTAGTACAGGCGTAAAAGATAGATTTTTCTCGTCGTTGAGCCAAAAATAGCTGTCAAATAACCTTTTTGTGTCTTCACTTAGTTTGCTGTATAGTTGGGATGAAACCGATTGGTTATCAATTTCACGTGCAATAAAGTAAAGATCTGAAATCCCTCTGACCAGTTCCGCATTGCCTATCTTGCCTAAAAAACTGTTGTTAGTTGGTTGCGTCGCTGCAAATTCGTCACTATAAAAGGGGGTTTGCCAAATTTGCATTGGATGAACACGAGTCGGGTCGTTATTTTCACCTTCAAATACCACCATTCGACCGTCTTCAAACACTGCATAACCATGACCTAAAATTGGATTATCAAGTTTTCGTTCGATCATATTGTAGTTGAACAATGCTAAGCGACCTGAACTTGGTTCATAAAATATGTAGAGAACATCTTCGCCATTGGGTGAACGTCTGATACGTCTAAATCGCATACCCGACATGGATTGATCGAAAGTTTTATATTCCCCATTTTGTAGATAATATCCGCCAGGAAAGATTACACCATGATCTTCCGGTAGCTGAATACAGGCTTGTCCAATAAAATCGATGCGTTGGGCTTTTTGAGTGAGGGTGTTATAGATTAAATAGCGCCAGTTTTCTTCACGATACGGTAAGACTTTAAGTAAAATTAAGGATCCGACTTTTGCGTATTCAATTTTGGCATCGTTAATGGATTGATTTTTGTCGAGTACTTCTTCACTGTAGATTCCCAGCCCGTCATTGGTGTTGTTTTCACATTTTATGGTTAAGTCTCCGCCAATGGTTTCAACAAAGACTGTATCTAAAATATTTACATGCGGGAATCGTCCATTGACGATATTGTCACGTGTGGTTTCAATCCATTCAAAATCGTAAGCTGGTGGTAGCGCTATATCACGTTCACCACGATTATCGATGTAATCAATAGTTTTTTTGTCACTTGAAATTGACCAACGAAATACACGAATGTCACTGACTCGCTCACCAATTTGGAAACTGGCAAGTAGCTTTCCATCTCGTTCAACTAATTGAAGTAATTGTGCATTTTTATAATAGGTGTAGAATTCATTAAAATCTTGAACAAAGCGATCAATATTTAAAAAGGTATTGGATAGATCAACCGAATCGGCTTCGTAATTGCCATCTCGTTCTACAAGTTGATAAAGCGAGAATACGTCTTCGATTTTGGTTTCTTTTTTTAATCCTAGAAAGACGTTGTAACCAAAAAGTAACCAATCACCAAATCGAACTATGTCTCTGGCGATACAGTTATTTTCAGTTCTGATGCGAATACGTCCGATAATTGACATGTCACTTTTGCCAAATTCGGTCAGTCGTTGTTGGTTTAAGGCTTCGGTTTTTTGGTTTAGTTCTTGTCCTAGCGAAGTCAAACGTTTACGAAGGATTTCATAAGCACCGCCTTCGGCGACCGCTTTATCGAGTGTTGTTTGTTGTTCGTTTTCTTGTTCTATTTCTGCCATTTTTAACTCTTGATCATTATCCAGAAAGGCGATTGTTTTCGGTAGGCTATGATTGCCTTACCGAAAACAGGTGATAGTGATAATGTTGTTTTAATCATTATCAATAATGTGCAGTTGGGTTAGCTGTCACTTTCTTTTTTGCTATCCGATGGTAAAAATTGTTTAGCTAATGCTTTTAAATCAGTATTTTTTAATGTGTCTTTGATATCAATGTCTTTATTTCCGGATAGGCGTGATAAGACTGATTGTAGAGCAGATTGCAGAACAGGGCTTTGGTTAACTGTTCCTTCAATTGCTTTACCTACGCTAATGGCTTTAGAGAAGCTGTTAAAGAAGTTGTCATTACCGCCAACAATTTCAATATTTGCTTTACTAAATGCAGCTGCAAGTACGTCTGCTTGTTCTTTAGCGATTTCTTTATTCGCTGCAATTGCTGCCATTGCTTGTTCAAAGCCTTTTTCGAGTGCCAAGCGGAACTCTTCGTGATTTTTAGATTGTTCACTCATGGTGCCCATTGCTTGGAATTTTTCAATTAAACCATTTGCTTCAGCAGTTAGGCGTTCACGTATGATCAGTGCTTCAGCCAGACCTTGTTCTTTCATTGCAGCGGCTTTAGCAAAACCAATGCGTTCATCACCACGTGCTTGAGCTGATAGTTTTTCTTCCAGTATTTTCGCTTCAGTCAGACCTTGTTTTTCAGTTGCTGTCGCTTTCGCTTCAATGACTTTTGCTTCAGATAATCCTTTTTCTTGATTTCCTCTTGCTTCTGCTAATAAGGTTTCAGCGGTAATGTTGGCTTTGACTAATCCTTCTTTTTCTTCCGCTTCGGCACGTGCTTTACGTACTTTTGCTTCAGCAAGTCCAATTGCTGCTTCTTCTGCTTCAATACCTTGAGCAAGTTGTTTTTTCGCTTCGGCTTGTTTTGCAGCAGCTTCAAGTTCGGCTTGTGCCATGGTGCTAAGTTCGACCGCACGATGTTTCGATGCTTGTTCATCCGCTTCGGCTTGTTTAACTTGTTTGACTAATTCTTGCTCTGCTCGTGCTTCGGCTTCGATAATTGTTGTTTGTTTTTCTCGATCCGCTTTGGATACTTCACGCACTTCTTTGATGTTTTCTTCTTCAATCGCAACGGTTTTTTCAACGGCAACACGTTCACGAATCACATTGGCAATATGTTTCTTTTCTTCTTCAAGAACTTTATCTTTTTCGATTCGTTGTAATTCAACTTCACGTTCACGAGCGACGATTTCAAGTGAGCGAGCACGTTCAACACGTTCTTCTTCAATGGCAATTGCACGTAGGCGGTTTTGTTGTGCAACTTCTACTTCACGTAGACGATTTTCTTCACGAACTTCGATTTCTTGTTGCGATTGAATTCTTGCTTGTTCAGCTTTTAATCGCTCTTCTTCTTGAACTTTTAATGTTTCAGCTTGTTCACGAGCTCGAATCGTTTCAATTTCACGTTTTTGACGGGCTTCGGCATCGGCTTGTTGACGCTCAAGTTCTAATTTAGCTTCAATCGTTTCTGTGTCTTTTTTCTTTAAAGCTAATTCAAGATCTCTTTCCCGTTTGTTGGTTTCATCTTTATGGATAGCGGTGATAGCCGTGATTTTATTAATCCCTTCCGCATCGAATATATTATCGGGATCGAGTGATTTAATTGGTGTTTGTTCTAAGTAATCGATAGCGACATCTTCTAAAGCATAACCGTTAAGATCTTTTCCAATCACATCAATGATTCGTTCACGGAAATTCATCCGATCTTCAAAGAGTTTGGCTAGTTCGAATTGTTTACCAACCGTTTTTAGCGCTTCCGAGAATTTAGCACTAAATAGTGTGCTGACGGCTTTTTGATCTGATGCACGATCAACGCCGATCGATTTTGCCACTTTTAACACATCTTCTGTGGTTTCGTTAACACGTAAATAAAAGGCAACACAAATATCTGCACGTAGATTATCTTTACAGATTAATCCGTCTTTGCCTCGACGTTCTACATCAAAAGTAATCAATGATATTTTCATAAATTCTTTTTTGTAGATTACAGGATAGACTAACGCGCCAGTAAAGTGTACCTTCGGTCTTGACGTCATATCGTTAACAATTAGTGCAGTACCTTGCGGCACTTTTATATAAAATGCTTTGAATAATAAGAAAAATCCAACAATAACAAGGAATATAATTCCGATTGTTAACAAGAAAAATATGACTGTATCTTGATTGATTGACATGATTTGTTTTTCTCCAAAAAAATAATTTTGTTATCCATTAAACTCGTCGAGGCTAATAATTTCATAGCTATTATTTGTTTTATCATAGCTTAGCAAAATGGCTTTATCGCCACGTTTGAATTGATATGATTCGTTACATCTAACTTGTAAGATTAGACCTGCTCCACCGTCTTCATACGTTGCTTCACCTTTGGTTTCGCTGACAGTACTGGATCGGATTTCAACAGTTTGACCTAATAATGATTTATGACTATTGGCTGTATTGAGTTTGCTAAAAATAGGGCGTAGAGGTTTTATTGTAAATGCGGTTAAGTACACCGCCGCGATGAAGGCAGTTATAAAAATTATTAATCCTAATAAGTAGTAAATTAGCGCATAATGACTAATTGGTATCATGAAAAAACGAAAAGAAAAATAGCAGATTGACCATCCAAATAAAGAGATTAGGGTAATGACTAATGTCATGGGGACTTCGTTGAATCCTAACTTCATGAGTAAACCGCTAAATCCTGAAGCTGGATTATCAGTTGATAATTGTTTGACATCTATATCAAAATCAATGTCTAAGCAATCAACCGTTAAAACGCCAATTGATGCAACCAACCAATACAGTACGCAAATCGTGACTAATCCACTAAAGATGACGACTGGAAAAGAAAAAAAGATTCCCCAGAATAGATCCATTATATTTCCTTAAATTTCATTTTTCCAAATAGCTATATTTATAATTTTTAAGTTTAAAAAATAAATAACTATTTTAGTTTGTTTGTTTTTCTTTTAATCTGGCTAAAATTGCCATCGCGCTTTGATTGCCTGTTTTAATTCCTGCTGCTTCGAGCTTGTTATCAAGTGAACTTTCATTTTCTGCTGTTGCCAGTTCATTTTTTGCTTCAATAATGGCAGCATTTTTTTCCTGACGTTTTTTGATACGTTCTAAAGAATCTAACGCCGTTTGTAATTTAGCGGTCGAACTTCCATAACGTTGAGCAATCGCAGTTTGAGCTTTTTGCACGCTTTCGGTCGCTTTGACAATATCAACTTGTTGTTTTAAATTGCGAATGTTAATTTCAGTTTGTGAAATGGTTTGACGCAAGTTTTTTACACTGTCAGAAAAATAGGTCACCTGTTTTTGGTAGTTATCATGTTCGTTTTCAAGTGTCACTAATTTTTCAGCAATTTCTAATGCAAGTTCTTCATTATCTGAATCTAATGCTTTTACTGCGTAGCCTTCGTATTCAGTAATTTGAGTTTTAACTCTTTTTGCTTCTTTTTCCGCTATTTTTTGTTGAGCAAGAACGTTAGCTAGCGACTCTTTCGCTTGTTTAAGTTCTGCATCGGCGTCTCGGATTTCTTGATCCAATATGCGCAAAGCTTGGGTATCGATAATGGATTCACCGGCTTCGTTAATACCGCCTCGTAGTGCCGTAATCAGTTTTTTGAAAATGGTCATTGTTTAATCTCCTTATTGTTGATATTTATTCTGTAGTTAAATATTAAAGTAATGTTCGTAAGCTTCGGTCGCTTTGATCACATTATCGGATAAGGTTTCTAATTCATAAATGACATTACTTAGTATCGATGTCGCACTAAGCGCACCATACATAATATAGTTAACTGAGCCATCTCCCGTTTTTTCAATCGCAATGGTTGATAATGGGAAAAGCTTACGAGTGCATAAAATTTCTTCGTTAAATTGGGATGGTTGTTTAATTATATTAACAGGCCAAAGTAGCGCTTCAACAATAATTTGTTGATTTGATACACTTAAAAATAGTGGTAAGTCACCATATTCATGCATGATAATATGCAAACAAGCATCAACACCATCAATGATTTCGATACTTGCAGAACCTTGTTTAACTAATTCAGAATTGTTTAATTCATCATAAAGATCTGTAATTAACCAAACTTTATTATTTTTCATTTCATTATATTCCTGTTTATCATTAAAACGCTGGTTGTTTATTACCAAAGGTAGTCGAAATTGCTTTTCAATGTCGAGTAACCTTGAAGTATTTTCTGGCAAAATCCAAACTTCTTTTTTGATTAAGCCCTGATCACGCAGACGTTGTCGATACTGCTGCTGATAAAAAGCTGAGCTTTTTGTCTCTTTCATTTTTTTCATAAAAATTAGTTAAGATTTTGTTAGTGTTTAATGTGAGCAATATTATCATAAAAACATCACATGTAAATATTACATGTGATGTTTTTTATGATGATTATTTATTCATGAAAAATTGAGTTATTTTTAAATAATTATTTGATTAATTGTGCTTTATTAATAGTTGTCTGTTGAGTAGCCATTAACGATAGGATAATTAATCTTTATTCAGCGCCATATTATTGAATAAATTTGAAACGTGTTCAATTCGATTTGTTGTTTTTTTTGATGTACCGAATTTTAGGCTAGCTTGATCTCCTTTTCTAACAAAAACCCGCATAAGCGGGTTAATTGTCAACATTATGTTATCAGGCGATTTTAAAAATCGATATCTAAGCCGAGTTGGAATGTTCGACCCGGTGCAGTAAATAGATCGAGGTATTTACGATCAGATGAACGATATAACTTGTTATTACTTAAATAATCCCAGTATTTTTGGTCGGTAAGATTATAAATACCACCACTTAACTTGACGTTTTTAGTGATGTTAACATAGCTGGTTAAGTCAATGACTCCATGTCCTGCGATTCTAAAATATTCTTCTTTTGAATCAGGAATGGGTTTACCATCATTGTTATAGGATTCCCGTGAAGTTGGGGTGGTTTTTTTGCCTTTTTGGAAAGTTGCATTAATTGCAATACCATAAAATTTATTTGGATCATCCCATGCTAAACCAATGGTACTTTTGAGTGGGGCAATAGAGTCCATTTCAATATATTTATCACCTAAATAGCTCGATTTTGATTTACCTTGGTTGTAGCCAATTGCAAATTTAGCTGTTAAGCCATTAGCTTGGTCGAACCATGAACCAAAATTAAATTCACTGCTTAATTCGGCACCATAGATGTACGCTTTATCACGGTTTTCGGCTTGATAAACCAGTCGATTACCCGTTCCGACAAAATCTTTTTTATAGCGTGTGTAAGCGATAAAATTTTTGTATTTATTGTAGAAAGCTGCGGTGGATAAGGTTATTCCTGTCATGGGATGACCTTTAACACCTAATTCAAAATTGTCGCTTGTTTCGGTTTTGAGATTAGAGTCACCAACCAGTACATACATGGTGCTATGCGCTAAATAAGAACCATAAAGTTGATTTTGGTTTGGCATTTGTGCGCTACGCTTATATTGAAGGTAAGCTGTAAAATTAGGATTGATGTCGTACATCAAAGCGAGTGAAGGTAATAGTTGAAAATCACTGTTACTTTTATATTGTTGGCTTAGTCTAGATGCATCTGCAATGGTGACAGCCATATTTTCTAAATGACGTGGCTTTGTTTTTTGATAAATTGCTCGAATGCCAGGTACTAAGTAATAGTTATGATGATCATTAATATTGAAGGCGATTCGGTCTTCAATAAATCCACCAAGTTGATAAGTACGGCTGTCAGCTTGGGGTTTAGTGTAATCTCCGTCAGGGAAAATCTTTCCATATCTTGGTTTGGCTGATGTATAAAATGGCGATTCGTCTTCACTCCATTTACCATTTAAACCAGCACTTATTTTTTGATTATTATATTGTTTTAGCAAGGTGGTAATAAAATTATAGGCTTTAGTATTGTAATTGGTTTGAATGTTATATTGACCATTTGTTGTGTGATTTAGATAGGTGCTGTCATACACATTCGTGCGTTGATAATTTAATTGCGTTGTCAGGCTATCAATCCAATTAATATTGGTTGGTGTCCATATATCTTTTATCGCCAAATTGAAGCGGTTGTTTTTACTTCGTTGCTTATCATGCGATTCAATTTTTTTACCATTTTTGTCCCATGTATCATAGTGCGAATGTTTGGTTTTGTTATTGTAATCAATGGTCGTATTAAGCTGATGCCCATCGGTCATTTGCCAACTGAAACCCGCAAGGATTGAATTTGAATGGTAGTTTTCCGGATAGTTATTAATTGAGTTTCCGTAATTTCTTCCTTGCTGTCCATCACGACGACTTAATACGATAATTCCGTTTAGTTCATCATCACCGCCTGCTAATGTGATACCTTGATGATAGCTTCTGTCGGTGCTGTCATAATTATTTTGGAATCCAAAATAGCTGGTTTTTCCGGGATAGAGGTAATAGCTAGCAGTTTTAGTTTGAAACGACACCGATCCACCAAGTGCATTATTGGCATTACTTACCGAAGTTGCGCCAGATTGAATATCGACCTTGTTATACATATAGGTATCGATGTAATCGCGTCCTATTCCATACGAGCCAAAGCCTGCTCGCCCGACAGAATTGACGCGTCCTTGTGCAATAGGCAGTGGCATTCCGTCAATATCGATAGAAACGCGATTAGCATCTAATCCTCGAATGTTGTAACCTGTAAAGCCTCCTCTGTCCCAACTACTTTTACCACTGCCAGAACCCGATATGTTGCCCGATGCTGAAATCAATGGTTGGTAGCGCATAAGCGTGCCAAAATTAGTCCCGCCGTCTCGTCGAATATCCTGTTCGGAAATTTCAGTATTGATACCCGGTTGTTTGATTGATTCGTGTGCCGTTACTGTCATGATGTCGTTGATTTTTTCATCATCATGTTTGTCAGTTGCTATGGCAGGCATAACGAATGTTAAGCCTAAAGCTAGTGTGCCCGTTTTTTTTAAATTCTTAATGTATAACATGTTTAACCTTCAATCTTACTAATCTAAATTAAATGATTTTTATCATTCGTTAAAAACAGTTTTCGTGATGCTTGATTGTTTTATCGTTACTGTTAAATGCCTTTAATGCTGAATAATCTAAAGTACTTTCAATTGATTATTCTGGGTAAAAAATTTGATAAAGCTGGGTAGCAACTTCATCCACTCGTGGCCCAATGCCAAAAAGATAACTGTCATCAATGGTTTTAATTCGATTATTTTTGTAAGCCGATGTTTCGGTTATGCCAGATATCGTTTGTAATTTATCCATACCCCCTAATTGTTGTATGGAATGGCTGTTTATTAAAATTACATCAGGATTCATCGCAATTAGCGATTCGGCGCTGTAATTTTTATAGCTGTTATGCGTCGCTAGATTTTCACCACCTGCAATGGTGATTAAGGCGTCAGCGGTGGTATTTTTACCGGCAATGGCATTACTTCCTCCCATTGTCATCATGAATAATACTTTGGTTTTTTGGGGATGCGTTTTAATCTTGTCTTGTAGCTTGGAAAGATGGGTTTTTATTCTGGTAATTAATTGATTACCCTCATGTTGCTTGTTGAGTTTTTGAGCAATCTTTTCAATGTTTTGATAAAGTAATTCAACTGTGCCTGGGACACGTGGTAATGCCAATACGTCAACGCTAGCTTGATGCATTTGTGTTAAAACGTTATCGGGTTCAATATCATTAAAGGCAATAAATAGCGTTGGTTTAAGCGATAATATACCTTCTATGTTGAGCAGTTTCCAATATCCAATTTGGGGTAGATGTTGAGTTGTTGCCGGATACGTACTGGTTTTATCAACACCGACCACTTGTTGATCTTCTCCCAAAGCATAAACAATCTCTGTTAACGATCCCCCAGCAATGACAATTCTTTGATTAGCTGAACTGATATTTATTAAACCTGATAATGTAAGTATAAGTAAAATAACACTCAGGTTTGTATATATTTTTTTAATCATTACATAATTCCTATAGCTAAAATACAGTTGCATTACACTATATTGAAAATGAGAACTATTATCAATAGTGATATGGTGATATTTTTACGTTTTAGTTGGATATTCGGTTTAAAACTAAGGGGAAATAGAGTAAGAACAATGAATGTTATAAGTGATTATTTTGTTAAAAATGGCAAAAAGTTGAAAAAAGGAGATTCAAATTGGTAGTAAAAGAATCTCATCACTCATTGAAAAAATAAAAATATCTATCAAAGTATCAAATGGTTAATAAAAAATTAAATAAAATATATTGATAAATGATAATAATTATTATTTAATCTTTACAGAATATTTAATCAGAATGGCAGTTATGAAATCTTTAGATGTTAGTCCTTTTTATGCGTTAAATTCAGCACTTCCTTTTAAGGATCGCTGGGCGGTTATGCCTTTACAGGCAAGTTTACCCGTTGCCCCACACGAAATTGAACAAAAATGGCAAGAAATTCAAAATGCTGATTTGCGTGGTCGAAAGCGTCTTATTTATATTCATATTCCTTTTTGTGACATTCATTGTCAATTTTGTGGCTTTTATCAAAACCCCTTGCGTAAATTTGATACAAGTACTTATATCGATTATTTATTGAAAGAAATTTCATTGGAAATTAATAATCAAGCCATGCAATCCGCCCCCATTCATGCCATTTATTTTGGCGGTGGTACGCCTTCGGCTTTAGCTGCCGGGCAATTAGCACGCGTTATCCGTTATCTTAAGCAATATGCGCCTTTAGCCCCCGATTGCGAAATTACGGTAGAAGGGCGTATTTCTGATTTTGATGATGAAAAAGTGGATAGCTATATTGAGGCGGGTGCTAATCGATTTTCAATTGGCATACAAACCTTCAATACGACAATCAGACAGAAGTTAGGTCGTCAATCAACAGAACAAGAAATTATCAAAAATTTTGAGCGTATTGCTTCACGTGATAGTGTGGCATTAGTCTGCGATTTGATGTTTGGTTTACCTAATCAAACTATTGAAACTTGGCAACGTGATCTTGAAATCGTCAATGATCTTCCGTTAGATGGTGTTGATCTTTATTCACTAAATTTACTACCTACCACACCGTTAGCAAAAGGGGTAGAAAACAACCGTATAGCGTTGCCGTCAGTAAGTGACAAATGTCATTTTTATCATCAAGGTGCTGAGTTTTTAGCTAAACAGGGGTGGGTTCATTTGACCAATGCGCATTGGGCTAAAACAAGTCGTGAACGTAACTTGTACAACTTTTTGATTAAGCAAGGTTCGCATTTTTTTGGCTTTGGATCGTGTGCTGGTGGTAAATTAGATACGCATTCGTATATGCTTCATCGTGACTTAAATCAGTATTATATGCAACTTGATCAGGGCAAAAAACCCCTAATGATGTTAACAGGTAAATCCTTATTAGGGGATTGGTTACATCAATTACAAGCAGGCATTGAGAAAGGTCGAGTGGATTTGACTAAATTGACCGAGCATAGTCATTTATTTGATCCTTTAATTAAACAGTGGCATCAAGTTGGTTTACTTCAAGATGAGGATCATTGTTTACGACTGACATTATCTGGTCGTTTTTGGTCAAGCAATATTTTGCAAGCTTTGCAGCAGTTGTTATTACAACTGAACAACCCCGAACATATTGAATTACAGCATAAAATGGCAAAGGCTAAGCAAGCAATGAAAGGTCATCCTGCTATGCCTGGTGCACATTCTGAAAAGAAAAATAATCAACCTATTTCACATCATTAAAGGATATTAACATGGTAGATAAGCAAACTCATCTCAGTAATCTTTCAACTTATATGCAAACCAATCCCGAGGAGTTATTAGAAAAAATTGCTCAAGATCATCAAGTGACTTTGACGCAAGTTATTCAAGCCTTACCAGATGCGAAAATTGTTGATGGTTCTTATTTTGATATGATTTGGGATGAAGTGACAACTTGGGGCGATGTGTTATTTTTGATCCATACCGGTGATGTCATTGCTGAAATTTCAGGTGAATTACCGCCAGGTTCGCATAGTCAAAAATATTTCAATCTACGTCATCAAAAAGGATTAAGTGGTCATATTAAAGCTGAACATTGTCAATATATTGCTTTTATTGAACGTAAATTTATGAAAATGTCGACAGCTTCGATGATCTTTCTTAATCATATGGGACAATCAATGTTTAAAATTTTTGTGGGTCGTGATGAAAAACATCAGTTAAAACAGGATCAATTAGAAAAATTTAGAGCATTAGCAAATAAAATTAACTAATGTTGAGATGATAATAGCATGAAAACAATATTAGTTTTTGGTGTCAGTCCAAAATTGGGTACGGGTTATCAGATTTGTCAGTTAGTTAAACAGTGCCAACCAAGTTGGCGTTGTATTGCATTGGTACGAGACGAAACTTTTGCCAAGCAGTTAAGTGAGCAAGGTATTGAGTGTCATGTCGGTGATGCGACCGACTCATCTATGGTTAGCCAGCTTTGTGCATTAGCCGGACCTGACGCCACAATTATTTCAACACTGGGTGGGGAAACCGGAAATTATCTGGCACAACGTATTATTATTGATTGTGCTGAACAAGCCAATATAAGGCAGATGGTGTTAGTCACATCCTTAGGTTGTGGTGATACATGGTCAACATTATCTTTACGAGCTAAACAAGCGTTTGGACATGCGGTACGTGAAAAATCGTTAGCGGAAGTTTGGTTACAAACTAGCACGCTAAAATACCTTATATTAAGACCGGGTGGATTACAAAATGGGGAACTAACAGGTAATGCAAAATGCTATTTTCAGCAAGAGGTACATGGACTGATTCATCGTATCGATTTAGCGAAAGTCATTATTGATAAAATAGCGCATCAGCAACTTGATAATAAAGCTTATACTGTTATTGATCCGAATCTTAAATTTGAACATTAAAATAGCATGAATGTAATTAAATCCATATTTTTAGTGAGGATAGTGAGTGCAACGTTATAGTCATCGTTCATTGTTATGGGGACTGTTTATCGTGCTGTTGGTTTTGATGGTTTTATCAGCTAATACGGGTGCTTTAACATTTCCGGTTTCTCAGTTATTGTCATTATCATTTGATGATCCATTGATGAATATTTGGTTGAATATACGTTTACCTCGTATTTTATTAGCAGTGATTGTTGGTATGGCATTAGCAACTTCAGGCGCTGTCATGCAAGGATTATTTCGTAATCCTTTAGCGGATTCAGGTTTGTTGGGTATCAGCAGTGGCGCTGGTTTGTTGGTTGGTTTGTCAGTTTTATTTCCGACTATCTTTCCACCAATTATGATGCTGTATGGAAAAATGTTGGCTGCTTTTTTGGGTAGTTTATTCATCTGTTTTCTGATCTATCTTTATAGTCTTCATGCCGAGTGTAATTTGGCCAAAATGGTGTTGTTGGGTGTAGCAATCAATGCCATTATCGGAGCAGTAATGGGATGCCTAAGTTATATTAGTGATGAAGCACAATTAAGACAAATATCACTTTGGTCAATGGGGCATTTGGGTAAAGGATCGTGGGAATTAGTGTTAGTTGCTACTTCGTTAATTATCCCTGCTTTGTTAGCCATTTTGGTTCTTTCTCATCAGCTCAATATATTGCAATTGGGGGATGAAGATGCGCACTATTTAGGTATTAATGTTATTCGTTTGAAGCAATATTTGTTGGTGTTTAGTGCCATTTTAATCGGTACATCGGTTGCAGTAAGTGGCATTATTGCTTTTGTTGGTTTGGTGGTTCCTCATATGATTCGATTACGTATTGGGGCTAATCATAGCGTGTTATTACCTGCATCGGCATTGGCAGGTGGCTGTTTATTACTCTCTGCCGATACTCTGGCAAGAACGGTTGTTGCACCGACTGAAATACCGGTAGGGTTATTGACAAGTTTAATTGGTGGACCTTATTTTCTTTGGCTCATTTTAAGGCACAAATAACGGGTATAATTTGACGATGTTGACAGCAAAAAACTTAACTTTTTATTGTGGTACTCGGTGTTTAATCGATGATGTGTCTTTAGATATTCAAGCTGGCGAAATTGCCATTATCATTGGTCCTAATGGTGCAGGTAAATCAACTTTATTACGGCTTTTAACGGGTTATCAGACCCCATCATCTGGCGATATTTATCTTTTTGATAAAGCGATGACACAATGGTCTGCTAAGCAATTAGCTAAAGTGAGAACGGTGATGTTACAGCATAGCCAGATGACGTTTCCTTTTACGGTAAAAGAAGTGGTGGCAATGGGGCGAGCACCTTACGGTAAACTTCATTGCGAGCAAGCCATTCACGAAACTATGCAACAAACTGATTGCTTGAAGTTGGCCAACCGAGATTACCGTAGCTTGTCAGGCGGAGAACAGCAACGTGTACAATTGGCTCGCGTTTTAGCCCAATTGTGGCAAGAGGAGCCAACTGAAAAGCTACTTTTTTTAGATGAACCCACTTCAGCATTAGATCTGTATCATCAGCAACATACATTGCGATTATTAAAACAACTCGCCAAAGAACAGCAACTGGCAGTATGTTGTGTGTTACATGATCTTAATTTGGCTGCCTTGTATGCGGATAAAGTGTTGCTTCTTAGTCAGGGAAAAATCGTTAAGCAAGGTGCATCTGCTGAAGTATTAACTGTTGAAAATATTAATCATTGGTATGGGGTTGAATTAGGTATTATTCCGCACCCTAGTAATGCTTTGGTTCCGCAACTCTATTTAATGCCTTAATTTTGATAAATTAAGTTAATCAATCGCTCCATTTTTAAGCAATTTCAGTATATAATTAAGAAAACTTAACAAATGGGGCTTATAATGACGAATGAAAATAGTGAAAATTCCGTTCCTGTTTCAGATCTTATATCAGCAAAACCTGTTTTTAGTTGTCAATTTGATGGTAAAGGTAAAGCCAATCCTTTAAGTAATGATTGCCAAGCGACGGTGCAAAAGCCATGTTGGATCCATCTGGATTTTGCTAAATCCGAAACGATTAAGTGGATTAATCAGACAAAATTGATTCCGGATTTAGTGAAAAATGAGTTAATTAAACCCAACCAAATATCGAAAGAAATTCGTTTTGATACGGGTATTTTAGTCGTATTAAAAGGTGTTAATTATACGCCAAATGAATTACCCGATCCGATTGTAACCTTCCGTTTTTACATTACCGATAATTTAATTGTTTCGACCCGACATCAACAAATCGATGCGATTTTCCAATTAAAAGATAATTTAGAAAAAGGAATAGGGCCTGTTGATGTTGCTGATTGGTTGATTCAAGTATCCGAACTCATTAGTGATCAAGTCAATTTATCGTTTGATAGTGTACATAACAAAATTGTTAAACTTGAAGACTTAGTATTAAATCAGCGAATTCTTTCACATAAAGAAATTGGTCGAGTACGTAAACAGTTGATCATTCTTCGTCGATTATTATCTCCGCAACGGGATATTTTTGTTAAAATTTCAACCGAAAGGATTTCTTGGATTGATGATAACGATCGCCAACGTCTACATGATATTTCTAATCAACAAAGCCACTATGTGTCAGATATCGATAGTTGTTTATTGCGTCTTGCCTCGATTATGGAGCAAATTAATAGCTTTTTGGCAGAATCGACCAATAAACGAATCTATTTAATGTCACTATTTACCATTATATTTACACCAATCACGTTTATAACCAGTTTACTTGGTGTCAATCTTGCCGGTATTCCTTTTAGTGAGCATCCTTGGTCTTTTGTTGGGTTAATCTTGATTCTTATTGTTATTTCTATTGTTTCTGCCATTTGGCTTAAGTTCAAAAAGTGGTGGTAAAAACCCGTTTTAAAATCACGACAACTAAAAAATGATAAAGCTGAATCTTGTAACATAATTAATCAATTAAATGATATTTTAAAAGCTTTAACATGCATTGTTGACGAGGTATTGGCAAAGTGATAAGTGTTGTGCTTTCAATCTTAGTTGATTTCAGCCTTGTGATAAGATTATAAATAATAACTGTCCTCTTTAGGGTATTAGGATTACTTAAACAGACTAAGCTTAGTCCTGTTCTTTTGATGCATTGTAAAGATTAGGTTATTTTTGTGTTTATTGTTGGGAATGATTTTCTGCAAATTATTGCGCTTGAATGGCGTTAAGACTTATGTAACAATTTTCAACCTTATTGAGCATTAATAACAGACTTAGCAGGATTGGAAATTTTAAAGGATAATATGATAATTTATGGAGCCTTACCGTATTTGGCCTATCACACTGGTTTTAAGATTGAATGGTACACGACAAAGCAAAAAAGTCGAAAAGAACAAGGTTTGATGTGTTTAGACAAACATATTTTAATTTGTTTTTATTGTCGCATTCTGCCTTGTAGGGATGCTGACAAGGCATTGTTATTGAAGATGTTAAATCATTTAAATTTTAGCGTTAAATCATCCTATCAAACTTATTTTGTTTCAAATTTATGATTAAGACTAATAATTATGCAATCTAATCAAACTTATCGTCTGTTTATTGCTGAAAAGCCCAGTTTAGCAAGGGCTATTGCCGATGTTTTGCCTAAACCACATCAAAAAGGAACGGGTTTTATCAAAGCCGCTAATGGCGATATTGTGAGTTGGTGTATCGGACATCTTTTAGAACAAGCCACCCCAGAAGTGTATGATGATCGCTTTAAAAAATGGGTGATCGATGATCTTCCTATTGTTCCGGAAAAATGGATTTTGATGCCAAAAGGGAGTACAAAAAGCCAATTTGATATTTTAGTCGAATTGATTAAATCTGCCGATCAGATTGTACATGCAGGCGATCCAGATCGAGAAGGGCAATTATTAGTCGATGAAGTTTTGAATTATTGTCAACTCACGCCCGATAAACGCAAAACAATTAAGCGTTGCTTGATTAGTGATTTAAATGCCAGTGCAGTTGAAAAATCGCTTGAACAATTACGCAGTAATCAAGATTTTATTCCGCTCTCTACGTCAGCGCTTGCAAGAGCCCGTGCTGATTGGTTGTATGGTATTAATATGAGTCGTCTGTGTACGCTGGTGGGGCAACGAGGCGGGTATCGAGGAGTGTTATCCATTGGACGGGTACAAACGCCTATTCTTGGTTTAGTGGTAAGGCGTGATTTAGATATTGAAAAGTTTGTTTCCAAACCGTTTTATGAAGTTTTTGCTGTACTTCAAACCCAGCATAATGAAATATTTAAGGCCAAGTGGCAACCTAGCGAAGCTTGTGCTCCCTATCAAGATGAAGAAGGACGAGTTTTAGTCAAAGCATTAGCCGAAAATGTTTGTCAAAGAATTAAAGATCAAACCGGTATTATTGAGAAAGTCAGTAACAAAAAGAAAGAAGTTGCACCACCTATGCCATTTAATTTATCCGCTCTTCAAATTGAGATGGCTAAAAAAAATGGATTAAGTGCACAAGATGTGCTTGATATTTGCCAGTCACTATATGAAAAGCATAAATTGATCACCTACCCGAGATCCGATTGCCGTTTTTTACCCGAAGAGCATCTTAACCAAATAATCAGTGTAAAATTAGCAATCGAAAATAATTGCCCGGATTTACAGCCTGCTATTGAAAACGCTGATTTTAGTCTGCGGACAAAAGCTTGGAACGATAAAAAAGTTGAAGCGCACCATGCCATCATTCCAACACAGCGCAAGGCTAAAATGGACAATTTAACGGATAATGAAAAATTAGTTTATCAGGTGATTGCAACCCAATATTTAGCACAATTTTATCCTTTATATAAATACGCTGAATTACAAATTGATGTTGATATTCAAGGTGGAAAATTTATTGCTAGAGCAACGCAAATGCTTGAAGCAGGCTGGAAAGCGTTGTTTGGAACGAAAACTTTACAAGCTGATCAATCCGAAGCGGATGCAGAGAGTAATGGATTGTTAACTAAATTAGTGAAAAAAGGGGAGGCAGTGCAGTGTATTGATGCTGAACTTATCAGTAAAGAAACACAACCCCCTAAACCTTTTAATGATGCAACTTTACTTTCCGCAATGACAGGTATTGCAAGATTTGTTAAAGATCCAGAGATTAAAAAAATATTGCGGGAAACCGATGGTTTAGGCACAGAAGCAACCCGAGCAGGAATAATAGAACTGTTATTTAAACGTCAATTTTTAACACGACAAGGCAAATCAATTCGTGCTACTCCAGTTGGACGTAAGTTAATTTTATCGTTACCAGATATTATGTCTATCCCCGATATGACTGCGCATTGGGAACGACAATTAGATGAAATCAGTAAAAAGGCGTTTTCTTACCAACAATTTATGAATCAGTTAAATCAATCATTGCTTGAACTTGTAGAGCAGCTTAAAAATGCCCGTTTAAATATACGTGCTTAGTTCCCATATAACTATTAAGGCGACGTAAAGCCCAGATTTGTCGCCTTATTTATTACCACAGCAGATAAAGCCTTCGAAATTGGGTTATGATTGATGCGATTCTTCTTTACTCATCATGGATTTTTCAAAACCAGGATTACTATTATTACTTTCTTGAATAATGCGAACTAGTTGGTCATTAGCACGCTTTAAAAAAGTGTCGTCTTTCAAAATCAATCGATAGGTATTAAGCCTTTTTAAAGGCGCTATGGCGAACTGAGTTGCAATCAATAAGATAATAAAAATGGTTATCGAGGCAATGATTATATTAATCATTGAATTTGATCTAAAAACGGTATCAAGATTCGATATCACCATAATAAAAGCGAGAATGAACCCAACACATAATAGGATGACTTCTTTAACTAAAAAAGGATTGACTGCCGTTATTTTATTTTGTCTGATACAAAAGTATTGGGTTAGTGAATTTAATTGTAATAAATTGATGATGTTTTTAATGTCAGCATTAATTAACGAAATTGCGATTCTTTCTTTATTCATGTCACCGGTTTGATAAAAACAGACCTTGTCCCAAAGAAGTTTACTTTTAATATTATTCAAGTAATCCTTTTGGTATTTTGGCTTAGGTGTCTTTTCTAAAATATCAGCATATATAATGATATTATCGAGGTATTGATTGGGTGATCTTTTTCGATTGAAAAACCATAAAAATGAAAGTGCGAAAATGATCACGAAATTTAACCAATTAGTGTCGAGTAATGTTATGAGTTCCACTTTCGTTTTCCTTGCGTTGAATAGTATTAGTTATTGTAAATGATATTAAGTTTTGTGTGTATTATTTATATACAAAAAACCATTTATTGGGGCGATAAGTGCTGTTTTTAAGCTGTTATGACCTTTTTAAAGGATTATTGGTTGACTTATTTTGGCTAAAGGCGTATAAATTGCCCGCCTTTGAGCTTTTCTTACTTTTTTAACTATTAGGTGGTTAAAAATGAGGGTTAAGAAAAGTTGAAATACAAAGTGTTGAGTTCAATTTTATAGGAGAACTATGGACGCTCAATCGGGTCACCCCATATATGGGGAGATGTATTCAAACACAAATCATTATCGGTTAATGAACCTGTCTAAATAATCATTTTTTCAGTTCACGCGCCGAAATTGATCGAACGGTAACGGTGAACGATATGCAATTTTTTACACGCTATCACACAAATTCAAAACATCATGGTGCGCACATCTTAATGTTGTGTTCATTACTTTTTTCAGAAAAACATTTAGAACCACCGAGTTGTATCTAATTCTTAATTAAATTATCTCGCTAAATTATTTTTTGCTCAGCCATCGCTTTGAGTGCGGTCATGCTGTGGCATTAAAGTCTTAGCTATTCAATTAGTTACTTTGCTTATTGTTATTTTTTAACAGTGAGTAGGCATATTTTTGTCTAAAAAATTATGAATATAGGTACATAAGATGACCAAAAACACTACAAAAATTCATTCACAAACAAGCTCAGATATTAAAGCAATTCATGAAGCTCAACATAGCTTAGATAGCATTTTATCTAAATTTCAATCGAGCTTGTCCGGTTTAACGCAAGAAAATGCAAAATCTAGATTAGAAGAGTATGGCAAAAACGAAGTAGCCCGCGAAAAAGTCCCTTCAGTGTTCATGCAATTATTAATGGCGTTTAATAATCCATTTATTTTTGTGTTACTTATTTTAGCGGTGGTTAGTTTTGTGACCGATTTCTGGTTACCTTTACAAAAGGGGGAAGAAACCGATCTAACCAGTATTATTATCATTTTAACCATGGTTTCATTAAGTGGTTTATTGCGTTTTTGGCAAGAGTTTCGATCTAATAAAGCCGCTGAAGCGCTCAAATCGATGATTCGAACAACGGCAACGGTATTAAGACGTCCGCATAAGGATATGAATCCTGAACATTTTGAAATTCCGTTAAGCGAGATTGTGCCTGGCGATATTGTCTTTTTATCGGCAGGGGATATGATTCCTGCGGATATCCGCTTAATTGAATCACGGGATCTTTTTGTCAGCCAAGCGGTACTGACAGGTGAGTCTATACCTGTTGAAAAATATGACACTTTAGGCGCCGTTTCACAAAAGACAACCGATGAAATTAATGCATCTGATATTGATAAAGATAATGTTCTTGATGTGAATAACGTCTGTTTTATGGGGACGAATGTGGTAAGTGGAACGGCTAAGGCAATTGTGGTTGCCACAGGTGCAGACACGCATTTTGGATCATTAGCTAAATCCATTGTTGGTTCCCGTGCTGAAACGTCATTCGATCGAGGTGTGAATAGTGTTAGTTGGTTACTGATCCGTTTTATGCTTATTATGGTGCCAATTGTTTTTGTGATAAATGGTATTTCAAAAGGGGATTGGGGCGATGCGGCTTTGTTTGCTTTGGCGGTAGCGGTTGGATTAACCCCTGAAATGTTGCCGATGATTGTCAGTGCTAACCTGGCTAAAGGTGCGGTTGGAATGGCAAAGCGTAAGGTTGTTGTGAAACGTCTTAATGCGATTCAAAATTTTGGTGCAATGGATATTTTATGTACCGACAAAACGGGTACATTGACACAAGATAAAATTATCCTTGAACATCATCTTGATAGTTATGGTCAAGTTGACCCAGCTGTATTAGAACTCGCTTGGTTAAACAGCTATTATCAAAGTGGTATGAAAAACCTAATGGACAAAGCCATTATCCGTTTCACTGAAGAGAAAACCAGTGTTAAAAAAGTCGGGGTTGGACTTTATAAAAAGATTGATGAATTGCCATTTGATTTTGTTCGTCGTCGTTTATCGGTTGTGGTGCAAAATGGTAATGATGATCATTTGATGATTTGCAAAGGTGCCGTTGAAGAGATGCTGTCTATTTCTCGTTATGTTTATCAAGACGGTGAATATTTGCCATTAGATGAAAAACGCAAACAAGAGTTAATCGAACTTGCTCATAACTACAATAAAGAAGGATTCCGAGTTTTAGCGGTGGGATTAAAAAATATTTCTGCTTCACAAACAAAAACGCAATACAGTGTCCAAGATGAGACTGACCTTGCAATTCGAGGGTTCTTAACGTTTTTAGATCCGCCAAAAGAGAGCGCATACGAAGCCATTTCTGCATTAAATGAACATGGTGTAGGGGTAAAAGTTTTAACTGGTGATAATGAAATTATTACCATAAAAGTGTGTCGTGAAGTGGGTCTAGAGCCAGGAACTCCCTTACTGGGTACCGAAATTGAAAAAATGGATGATGATGAACTCAAAGAACAAATTGAGCAACGTACTATTTTTGCTAAATTAACACCTTTACAAAAATCACGAATCATCCGTTTATTACAAGAAAATGGTCATACAGTGGGCTTTTTAGGCGATGGTATCAATGATGCGCCTGCATTACGTGACGCCGATGTTGGTATATCGGTGGATACTGCAACCGACATTGCGAAAGAATCAGCGGATATCATTTTGCTTGAAAAGAGTTTAATGGTGTTAGAAGAAGGGGTAATTTGCGGTCGAGAAACATTCGGTAATATTATGAAGTATTTGAATATGACTGCCAGTTCAAACTTTGGTAATATTTTTTCGGTGTTAGTTGCCAGTGCATTTTTACCTTTTTTACCTATGCTAGCAATTCATTTGTTGATCCAAAATTTATTGTATGATATTTCACAATTATCATTACCTTGGGATAAAATGGATGATGAGTTTTTACAAAAGCCTCGTAAATGGGATGCGCAAAATATCAAACGATTTATGATTTGGATTGGACCAACATCTTCTATTTTTGATATTACTACCTATGCGTTAATGTGGTTTGTGTTCAGTGCAAATAGTGTCGAAGTACAATCATTATTCCATTCTGGTTGGTTTATTGAAGGGTTACTTTCACAAACTTTAGTTGTGCATATGTTAAGAACACAAAAAATTCCATTTGTTCAAAGTACAGCAGCGTTTCCGGTCATTGTGATGACATTATTGATAATGATCGTAGGTATTTATATTCCATTTTCTCCAATAGGAAGTTTGATTGGTCTTGCTCCTTTACCTTGGTCATATTTCCCATGGTTAATTGCCACACTACTATCTTATTGTTTTGTTGCGCAGTTAATGAAACGAATTTATATAAAACGTTTTGGGCAATGGTTCTAAATTTGTTGGTAGCGCAAGTAGGCGATATGGAAGTCGCTTACTAAATAACCAAAATAATTGGTAATACCGTTAATTTATGCTAAAGTAACTACCATTATTGGAGATGGCGAGTATTTTATACAAAATACTTGATAAGGATATTGCTAGTCACTCTTTAAAAATTCCATACATTTTCGTGGTGTGATAACTATAACAAAAAGAGGAAATTAAAATATGAAAACTCCACATAAAAATATTATTGTATTGATTAAAAATCGTAAAAAAAGAACGACAAAAGAACAATTAAGCAAGTAAAAATTCGCTTTATTATTAAATTTTTTAGTTTTTGTTTTATCTGTTATCATCATAAACCCCTTGTTTGGGGTTTATTTATATTTATTGCTTTTTATAAAAGCACCTACATCAACATTGTTTTCACAACACTAATTTTTTGAATAAAGATTGACTAATACGCTATTGATGTTTTTTATCCCGTATTTATGCCTGATTTTTTAAGATTGTGTGTATTTCATCTTTAAGTTTAAGTTTCTGTTTTTTTAAGTTTTCGATAGTTTCGGATGTGTCGATTTCGATACCTGACTCAATGTTTTTAATTTTTTGATCCAAAGCATTATGTTGATCAAATAATTTTTGAAATCGTAAATCTGTATTTTTTAATTTTGAAATTAATTCTCGATATTCTGGAAACATATTGGCTCCTTATGTTGGCTAATGAATGGTTAAATCGTCGATATTGCATTCTTAGCTTACAATATTACTGATTGTTTTAATAGCAATTTAATGAGGATTTAATGTATGAGTGAATCTATCGTTATAGCCAAAAGCAATGGCAAGGATTTATCTATTATCAGCGCATTAGCCAATCGTCATGGTCTCATTTCTGGTGCAACAGGTACTGGTAAAACAGTGACGCTTCAAAAAATGGCAGAGAGTTTTTCTCATATAGGTGTACCGGTATTTTTGGCTGATGTTAAAGGGGATTTGACCGGTTTGGGTGAGAAAGGGATTTTAACAGATAAACTTAAAGCACGCCTAACAAGCATTGGGGTAACTGATTGGCAACCTGAAGCCTCGCCCATTGAATTGTGGGATGTGTTTGCAGAAAAAGGGATTCCGGTGCGAAGTACCGTTTCGGATATTGGTCCAATTTTATTAGCACGATTATTAAATCTTAATGATATTCAATCAGATGTATTACAACTGGTATTTAAAATTGCCGATGACAATAATCTTTTATTACTGGATTTTAAAGATTTACGAGCCTTAGTACAGTTAATTGGTGATAATGCAAAAAAATTTACGTCTGAATACGGCAATATTTCTTTATCATCGATTGGTGCCATACAACGCAGTTTATTATCGCTTGATCAAGAAGGGGCAGAATATTTTTTAGGTGAACCTATGCTTGATATTCAAGATTTAATGAAAACCGATGCCAACGGTCACGGTATGATTAATATTTTAGCTGCAGATAAATTATATAACTCACCTAAATTGTATTCTGTTTTTTTGTTGTGGTTGCTGTCAGAACTGTTTGAACATATGCCTGAAATTGGTGATCCTGATAAACCTAAATTAGTCTTCTTTTTTGATGAAGCGCATTTACTATTTAATGATATTACCCCCGCTTTATTACAGAAAATTGAGCAGGTAGTCAGACTGATTCGCTCTAAAGGCGTTGGTATCTATTTTGTTACTCAAAATCCTACCGATATCCCCGATACCGTTCTTGGTCAGCTTGGCAATCGTGTCCAACATGCGCTTAGGGCATTTACGCCTAAAGATCAAAAAGCAGTAAAAGCCGCGGCTCAAACTATGCGAGCTAATCCCAATTTAGATACCGAAAAAGTGATTATGGAATTAGCTGTCGGCGAAGCCTTAATTTCTTTTTTAGATGAGAAAGGGCGTCCTAATATGGTTGAGCGTGGTTTTGTTATTGCACCAAATTCTAAAATTGGTCCAATTACACCTGAAAAAATTCCTGAGATTATTAAACAATCGCTATTTTATGATAAATATGCTAAAACTGTCGATCGGCAATCAGCTTATGAGAAAATAAAAGCAGGTTTTTCATTGGATAATTCAGCTAACGTTCAATCAGCTGATGATGATAATTCAACAGAACCAACTGAAAAATCCAGTAGTGGTGGTTGGTTAGATATGCTAAGTTCTCTGTTTTTTGGTCATAAAGGCCCAAGAGGTGGTCAACAAGATGGCTTTGCGCAAAAAGTTGCTCGAAGCGCAACGCGACAAGTAGCCAATGAAATCGGTCGACGCATTACTCGTGGTATTTTAGGTGGATTTAAACGATAAATGCATTGGCTTATAATTTATCGTATTGAAACTTAATCTAATATAAACAGCAAAATAGGAGTGTTTGCAATGTTTAAATTGTTTGTGGAATGGTATAAAAGACGATTCAGTGATCCGCATGTGGTATCGTTGATAGTGGTTTTAGTCTTCCTGTTTTTAATTATTTATTTTTTTAATAAAATTCTTTTACCTGTTTTCATTGCAATCGTGCTTTCCTATTTGCTTGATACCCCAGTCAATTTTTTGTATCGAAAGGGCATTCCACGCACTTTTGCGGTTATCATTGTATTACTCATTTTTCTTCTTGTTGTTTTAGCATGTTTTATGATTCTGGTACCTTTAGTTTGGCAACAAAGTATTAGTTTGATAACCAATATTCCAAACATGCTCAATTTTGCTAATAAGTTTTTGACATCACTGCCGGAACACTACCCCGAACTGATTGATGTTGGATTATTTGATTCTATTATTCAAGGCATTACTAGCAGAGTCGTGCAAACTGGAAATTCGTTATTACAATTCTCTATTGTTTCCCTGTTTGGTCTTGTTTCAGTTGCAATTAATGCCGTGCTAGTCCCTATTATGATGTTTTTCTTTTTGAAAGATAAAGCAAAAATATGGGGATATTGTTCTCGTATTCTGCCTAAAAATCGAGGAGTGTTAAATAAAGTCGCCGCTGAAATGGATACGCAAATTGCTAACTATATTGTAGGCAATGTTTTGCATATTCTTATTCTTGGTATTAGCGTGTATATTCCATTTTGGTTTTTTGGTTTAGATTATGGATTATTATTGGCGGTAATTGTTGGGCTTTCGGTGTTGATTCCTTATATTGGGATTATTATTTCAAGTATTCCGGTTATTCTTATTGCTCTATTCCAATGGGGCATCAGTCCAGAATTTGGGTATTTGATTTTCTTTTATGTGCTTATTCAGGCTTTAGACGGTAATTTGTTAGTTCCTTGTCTTTTTTCCGAGAAATTGAATCTTCATCCATTAGTAATTATTTTAGCGGTGATTGTATTTGGTGGATTATGGGGATTTTGGGGAATATTTTTTGCTATCCCACTTGCCACTTTAGTCAAAGCAATTATTAATGCTTGGCCAAATCCGGATGAGATTAATAGTTTTGATAAAGTAAAAGCAGATTAGGTTAATCTGCTTTTAAGATGTCTATTTTGAGTGGTTTTTGAGGTAATCTAAAACCACTTCATGGTGATTACTGGTTTTGAAATCGTCAAAGACTTTTTCGATTTTTCCATCAGTCCCAATTAAGAAACTAATACGGTGAATGCCGTCATAGGTTTTTCCCATAAACTCTTTTTCACCCCATGTGCCAAAAGCTTCACATAATTCATGATTTTCATCAGAAAGCAACGTAAAGTTTAATAATTCTTTTTCTGAAAATCTTGATAACTTTTCTGGCTTATCTGTACTAATGCCAATGATTACCACATTGTATTTTTTGAGGTCATCAGCACAATCCCGTAAATTACAAGCTTGAACTGTACAGCCAGGTGTCATGGCTTTGGGATAGAAATAGATCAACATACGTTGACCTTTAAAGTCTTTAGAGCTTATTAGCTCTCCATCTTGGTCAGGCAACGAAAATTGAGGTGCTTTTTCACCTTCTTTAAGTGGATTAACCATAAATTAATTACCTATGTTAATAGTTTAATATTTTAATCGCTAATGGTATCAAAAACTTTGTGTCATCAATTTAACTTATCTTACTAAAAAAACGACTTGCTGCATCAATAGTATGATTGATTTCTTTATCTGTGTGCATAAGTGACATGAAACCTGCTTCAAAAGCTGACGGTGCAAAGTAAACACCTTCAGTGAGCATATGATGATAGAATTTTTTGAATAATTCAATATCACAATTCATTACATCTTGATAACTGCTTACTTCGGAAGCATTTGTAAAGAAAAATCCGAACATCGCACCCGCTTGATTGACCGCAAAAGGAACTTTATGCTGTCTGGCAGCGGATAAAAGTCCGTTTGTTAGCGTTTTAGTTTTCTCCTCTAATTCTTGATAAATACCTACGTCCATCAATTTGGTTAAGGTTGCATATCCGGCTGCCATGGCAACAGGATTACCCGAAAGCGTACCAGCTTGATAAATTGGTCCGGTTGGCGCTAATTGTTGCATGATATCTGCACGACCACCAAATGCGCCCACAGGCATTCCCCCTCCAATGATTTTACCTAAACAAGTCAAATC
This sequence comes from Gilliamella sp. B3801, assembly GCF_026536645.1. Taxonomy (NCBI): domain Bacteria; kingdom Pseudomonadati; phylum Pseudomonadota; class Gammaproteobacteria; order Orbales; family Orbaceae; genus Gilliamella; species Gilliamella sp. B3801. The sequence goes on along the minus strand of NZ_JAFNNR010000002.1, from coordinate 217,492 downwards.
GGGGACAATGTCATAATAATCTTGCGCTCCACCTAGTGCTACCCTAAATCCTGTCATCACTTCATCAATAATTAACAATGCCCCATAGTCATCACAAAGCGCTCTTAATCCTTGTAAAAACGATTTTTTAGCCGGGATACAATTCATGTTGCCGGCAACGGGCTCAATAATAATCGCGGCAATTTCATTTGGATATTGTTCAAACTGTTTTTTAACTGATTCAAGATTGTTATAATCACATACTAAAGTATGCTTAACAAAATCATTAGGTACGCCGGGTGACGTCGGATGTCCAAAAGTAAGGGCTCCTGATCCTGCTTTTACCAATAGATAATCAGCATGGCCATGATAGCATCCTTCAAATTTAATGATTTTATCACGCCCGGTAAAACCCCGTGCCACGCGTATTGCACTCATGGTTGCTTCAGTACCTGAGTTGACCATGCGTAGCATCTCTATCGATGGCATAAGTTCAGTGACTAAATTGGCTACTTTAGTTTCAATTTCGGTCGGAGCACCAAAACTGAGTCCATTACGCACAGCGTGAATGACTGCGTCAGCTACGTCTGGATCATTGTGTCCAAGGATCATTGGACCCCATGAGCCTACATAATCGATATAGGCTTTTTCATCAACGTCATAAATATAAGCACCATTGGCACGCTCAATAAATAAGGGTATTCCACCCACGCCATTAAAAGCCCGTACTGGTGAATTTACGCCACCAGGTAAAACGGATAAAGCTTGATGAAAGAATATTTCGGATTTTAATGATTTTGTAAACATATGTTGTATTCTCATTGAAGAAATATGGTGGTATTTATTCATAGTTTCAAAATTATTTCAAGCAACTAAACAAAAATTTAAATAATAGAGTTTTTCATTTTGTAATTTCTTTTTTACACAGTATATAATAAGCAGATCAAGACAGTAGGAGAATAAAATGGGCAATGCTTTACCAATTAATTTTACTGATGCTGCAGCGAATAAAGTAAAAGCGTTAGTCACCGAAGAAGAAAACCCAAATCTTAAATTAAGGGTTTATATTACAGGTGGAGGATGTAGTGGATTTCAGTATGGGTTTACTTTTGACGAGAAAGTAAACGAAGATGATTTAGCCATAGAGAAAAATGGGGTATCGTTGGTTATCGATCCTATGAGTTTACAATACTTAGTTGGCGGTACCATTGATTATGTAGAAGGATTACAAGGCTCACGTTTTGTGGTTGATAATCCTAATGCAACAACGACTTGTGGTTGTGGTTCGTCATTTAGTGTTTAATCTTCAGACCCAAAAATTTTGGGTCTGCGTTCTAAGCAATAATTCATTTTAGAGTTGTTAATATCATAGATAAAAGTTACTCCAATAACATTTCCTTACCAAACTAATCTTGTCACTAAAAAGTTTAATTATAGCGCTATTTTTTGAGCATACTTCGCCGTTAGCTACTGATCTATTAAACAGTATGGATGATTATATTATTTTTGTTCAAGCAGTGGATCTGGCTTATCTAAAAAATTGAATTTTATTAAACAACTAAAACATCTTTAATTAAATGATTGATAAAGTTTTTTAGTAAAATGTTGATATAAGTTAGGAATAACATGCTTACAAAGGTGCCGTTAAGACAGTGATAAAATAAGTCGATGAAAGAAGGATAAAGAGAGATAGATGTGGTGCCCGGGGCGAGACTTGAACTCGCACGGCCAAAAAGGCCGAGGGATTTTAAATCCCTTGTGTCTACCGATTTCACCACCCGGGCTCAAAACGATTCGTTAAAAATAAATGCGTTTCGAATGCAGTGCATTTTACCCATCTTAATTTCTACGTCAATAGAAATTTAAAAAAAATTGATTAACCGCTCAATGTTTATCATATTTCTGTTTTATTTTAGTCTGTTTCTCTATAACCTTATCGTTGCGTTATAGAATTATTCTGTAAAAGTTGGTCTTGATTAATTCCTTATTAGGAATCTAATTTATTGGTGATCCATTTAACTAATTTCATTTTCCTTTCTCTTGAACAATAGACCCAATAACCTTTTATCACTGAGGGTATGGTTAATTTTATCAGCCATCTGTCATCTTTTTCGATATCATTAGGAAGAACAATGTCCCGTAACACAATATCGATGTCTGAATTAAGTTTTTTTACAATCCAGTCTGATAACGTCATATTGGCTTTTTTGGCTAATTTTTTCCATTTTATAAATTTTTTTTTCTGAGTATGAAAACAAAAACTTATTTGTTTAGTGTTTGAATCAGTAAACATATTTCTTTCCTGTTAAAACTTTATTAATTTTAAGATTTTAACCTTTATTCCTTAATAGATTAACGCATACTAGGTTAAGATTTTATTTTTGAGATTATTTTTTTGATTTTAATGGCATTAAATTGATGCTTAAATAACAACAATTACTTGTCATTTGACTGGGTTCGGTTAACTTGAGGAACAACCAAGGATATTTACTCCATTAACATTTGATGTCATCTATTATGGTTTGTATTTATAACAAACTGCTTACCCGTCTAAGTATATTGTAGTTCACCTTTTTTATAATGACATGAATATCAATTAATATTTAATCAATAATTATGCATGATTAAAATAATCGGTTTAGCATTATTTCTGATTTTAATCACTTAATCAAATTTATTTTGGCGATTAATATTTGATATTTCTTACATGTAACCTATTGAATTAAGTTAAAATAAGTAAATAATTTTAATTTTTTATTTAAGAAATGAATGGAAAAGCAAATTTTCGATCTGGCTTGAAAACCGATTTTTATCGAAATCATCAGACAATATCCTAACTAGGCTTAGGATGAGCGAAGCGTTTCTAGTATTCCTTAATTGTAATTATCAAACTGTCTATCTTTTAAGTGGTATAACAATATGAATTCTGACTCTTAGTTTCAATATAAGTTCAAATTTTTCATGTTTATTAAAAAATTAAATTGGTAAATTCACTTTTCTTTTTTATTTTAAACATGTATTTTATATACCTGTTTTAGTAAGAGGAAAGAAAACAGGAGTAATGATGTTTTGTATTCAGTGTGAGCAAACAATAATAAAATCAAATGAAAAAGGGTGTAGTTATTCTAAAGGAATGTGTGGTAAAACAGCAGAAGTTTCTGATCTTCAAGATGTTTTAGTCGCCAGTTTGCAAAAGGTTTCATTTTGGGCGGCCATTTGTCGTAGACATGACATTGTGGACAGACAAATCGATAGATGGTGTGCACAAACATTTTTCTCAACGTTAACTAATGTGAATTTTGATGCAGACAGAATGTTGGCGTATCTTGCAGAAGCCGATATCTATTCTCAAAAATTAGAACAGCTAGCCAAAGTTGCTGTACTACAATTTAATGAACATTTACCTGCGTTAACCTATGTAGCCCAATTAAATTTTCCTAAAACTAAGCAAGAATTATTGGATTTTTCTTCTTTAGTGATGTTAAAGCACGATCAAGATAAAGTCGGAAAGGATGTCATTGGACTGCGCTTATTAGCACTATATGGATTGAAAGGGGCAGCTGCTTATATGGAACACGCTGCTGTTTTGGGGCAATTTAATCAAGATATTTACACCGAATATCATGAAATGATGAGTTTTCTTGGCGATAATCCTTCTGACATTAATAAATTATTTCAATTATCCATGCAAATAGGACGATTGAATTATAAAGTAATGGGAATGCTTGATGCCGGCGCTACCAATACATTTGGCGATCCTATCCCGACTAAAGTCAATACTAGACCTGTTGCAGGTAAATGTATCCTTGTCTCTGGTCACGATTTTCATGATTTGCGTTTGATATTAGAACAGACTCAAGATAAAGGCATTAATGTGTATACACACGGCGAAATGTTACCGGCTCATGCTTATCCTGAATTAAAAAAATATTCACATTTAGTTGGAAACTACGGTACAGCTTGGCAAAATCAACAGACTGAATTTGCTAATTTTCCTGGCGCTATCGTCATGACGTCTAACTGTATTATTAATCCTTTTACTAAAGGCTATGCAGAGCGTATCTTTACCCGAAGTATGGTTGGCTGGCCAGGTGTCACTCATATTGAAACAGATGATTTTAGTCCCGTTATTGAGTGTGCATTGAACCAACCCGGATTTGATTATACGGAATTAGAGCATTTTATTACTGTCGGCTTTGCCCGTAATACTTTATTAAATGTAGCACCAACGGTTGTCGAACAAGTTAAAGCAGGTAATATTAAGCATTTCTTTTTAATTGGTGGATGTGACGGCAGTAAAAGTGAACGGCATTATTATACCGAAATGGCAAATCAAGTTCCTAAAGATAGTGTTATTTTAACTTTAGGTTGTGGTAAATATCGGTTTAATATGCAAAATTTCGGCAATATCAACGGCATTCCTCGATTAATTGATATTGGACAATGTAATGATGCTTATTCCGCAGTGCAATTAGCATTGGCGTTGGTTGAAGCTTTTGGATGTGGCGTGAATGAATTACCATTGACTTTGGTTTTATCATGGTTTGAACAGAAAGCTATAGTTATATTATTGACATTATTGTCGCTAGGTATCAAAGGAATTTATGCAGGGCCTTCAATGCCTGAATTTTTAACCGATAATATATTGAATATTTTACAAGATAAATTTGATCTTCGTATGACTTCTCAAGCCAGTAAAGATCTAAATCAAATACTAAATTATTGTGCAGCATAACAAAACTTAAACTGATTGTTATCCTCATGTTGTTGATGAGGATAACACCATGATAATTTAGTTTTTTAACTTGGTAATAAAAATTCAATTAGTCATAAAAAGAGGGTTAATTTAATCATTGATATTGCCTATAATGTGAGATGATAAGTTTTTTAAGTAGATAGGAAAAATCAGTGCAATTATCAAGTTTTACCGATTACAGTATACGTGTGCTTCTTTATTTATCCACGGTAGATGGTGATCAGCTAGTCAGTATCGCAGATATTAGTCATTATTTTAAAATTTCTAAAAATCATTTGGTTAAAGTCGTTTATAATTTAAGTAAATTAGGTTATGTCGAGACCAAGCAAGGAAAAAATGGTGGCATTAAATTAAAAATAGAAAAAAAACTGATTAATATTGGTACTGTGGTTAGACAAATAGAACCGCTAAATCTTCTTAATTGCAGTTTATCATTTTGTCATATCAGTCCTGCTTGTCGTTTAAAATACTATCTGTCGGATGCTAAAGAAGCATTTTTGAAAGAGCTTGAAAAGTATACGATAGAAGATATTATGGATCCCAATGTGCAATTAAATAACTTTAACTAACAAGTTTAATTAGCTAAAGTTAATTTAATTAGGTGGTTATTTTTTTAAGTGGGTTTTAAGCTGACTTATCTTCAGTTTTATCATATGGGTAGATGATGAGTTTATTATCAAACCATTCTGCACAAAAAATGTCTTCGACTTTTTCATATCCTTGTTTATGGATTTCCTGCATGAGCCAATCTTCATCTTTTTTGAGTTGTTCAAGATTATCTTGACTAATACAGCCATTTTCGATGATCAGTTCAGCAATATCTTTTTCACCTTTCTTAATAATGGTTAGCGAACCATTTAATTCATACCAAACTTGTTTTAATTGACTAAATGAGGATATTCCTTGTATGTTCACTAAAGTTTCAAAATCACGTACAGGCAAGTTTGCCTTGGCAAAATTATCTGTTAATAATTTTCCGTTTTTAACTAACTGAATTGCTTCACCGTCAATCGCATCTCTTAATCGAGAATTTTTTGATTTAATAAAGCGAATTAAAATTAATAACGCTGCCCAAATTGCGACAAGACCAGCGGCTTCCCAAGCTGAAACGGTTGGACTGAGTAAAGCTCCCCCGACTAACGCACCGATTACCATACTACCAACCTGATCTAACTGAGACATCGGGGCAATTTGACTTTTACCCGATAGTTTCACGTAAATAAGTAAAATGATGAGTGCAAGTAAAAATTTCGGTGCCATTTGTAGTAAATACATTTCCAACCTCCAAATTAAAAAGTTATTTTAAGTGGCATTGATCCATGCCTTTTTAGAGAAATAAAAAATTAAATTTAAAATGGTCGAGATTAAATTTAGTGAGTTCTAATTTATGAAGAATTTTTGTTAAAAACGTGTTTTTTCTTGAAATGCAGGTTTTATTATATCTGATTTTTGAAAAATTAATGAGAAAATTATTGTCAGTTGGATTGTAAATTAATCAAATCTAAACTTGATTTTTTACTGATAGACGTTTATATATAATAGTGATAAGTAATGTGCTTATCACTAACCTACAACATACGAGGAGCTAATAATGGTACAAAAATTTGCTTCATACGGTAGTGATGTTTCAGCTGGCACTTATAAGTGTGCTGATTGCGGTTATACTTTTTCCAATCAAAGTAAAAAATCCTTGCCACCATGTCCGGATCATAACAAAAAACCACATATCAAAAATGGTTGGTATATTGTTTCAGGACAGGGCGATTCAGTAAAAGATCCTCATCCAGATAAAAAAAAGTAGACGACCATTGCTAAAATACATTCGCTATCTATGTGTTTTGGTTATGAATAGTATAAAAAAAGGAGCGTTGCTTGTTTTTCTACTTATGAAAGCTGCATGATGAAATCAGTAACGCTCTAATCATGATTTAATCCTTATCTTTATATGTAAGCTGATCTAAAAAAAGTGATTAACTTAAAGGTGTTAATAAGCGCAAAACGTGTTATCTTTTATAAGATAACGATTTTATTAAATCGAAATAGTTGCGGATTTTCAGTTTTCAACATCACAATGAATTTTATAATTAGGCAATAAACAAAATATTAACGTAGTTGACTGTCTTTGCTGCCTCGACGATTATATAAAATCGCCGCTTTAGCAGACTGTTTATCCAGTTCTTGTTGGCAGTTTAAACAATATTGTACGCCAGGTAATGCAAGCTTTCGTGCTTTTGGAATAGGATCACCGCATTCAATGCAGAAATCAGCACTTTGAGCACCTTGTTTAAGTTGGCGTCTAGCATTTTCGATAGCATCTGCAATGGTGCTTTCAATTTGTTGATTAACGGCATCGTCAGATGCCCAACCACTAGCCATATTCGATCCTCCTAAAACTGAGATGGTTAGCTTGTTAAATGGTGATTTTTTAAGCTTTTTCAAGGGGTGTCTTTTAAAATCATTTTTATTGGAGATTATTATGCAACAATATGAGCAAGCAACATTCGCCGGCGGTTGTTTTTGGTGTATGGTCAAACCGTTCGATCAATACGAAGGTGTTATTAGTGTGGTGTCGGGTTATACGGGTGGGCATGTAGTAAACCCTACCTATGAACAAGTATGTCAAGGTGATACCGGACATACTGAAGCCGTTCAAATTACGTTTGATCCAAAGAAAATTAGTTATAAAAAGTTATTAGATATTTTTTGGCAACAAATTGATCCTACGGATCAACATGGTCAGTTTGCTGATCGAGGAGATTCTTACCGTCCGGTTATTTTTTATCATAATCAATTCCAACATAATTTAGCACTAGAATCGAAAAAAGAGTTAGAGGCAAGTGGTCGTTTTACTCACCCGATTCAAGTCGCTATTGAACCCGCTGTCGCTTTTTATCCAGCTGAAGAGTATCATCAAGACTTTTATAAAAAACAGTCACAACATTACAATCGTTATTATCAATTGTCCGGGCGTTCGTCATTTTTGTCACAGCATTGGCAAGATAAATCTAAACCTAAAAGTGAGTAAGTTATGCAAGATTACCCTCAGTATCGAAGTCAACAAAAATTAATACATTGGCTATCAGCAGTGTTAGTGATATTAGCGTTTTTGCTGATTATGTTTAAAATCATTCTATCTCATTTTTTGGGAGGGATGCCGAATATCTATTTGTTACATAAATCAATTGGTGTTTTAGTCTTCATTGTAACAATATGGCGTATTAAAGTAATTATCCAATATGGTATCCCTGATGTTTTAGATAAACATCAAAGATTACAGCGAATTTTATCAAAATCTACCCAAGGCTTTATCTATATTTTTCTGTTAATTGTTCCGTTATCTGGGTATTTGATGAGTAGTCGCCCGCTCAATGTTTTTGGTCTTGTTTCCATTCCTGCTATCGATATGCCAAATGAGTTTTATCTGTTTTTCCATAGCACACATTTAATCAGTTCATATTTGTTAGCCGTATTAATTTTGGTACATATTCTCGGGGCTTTATATCATTACTTTTGGCTTAAAGATAAAGTTTTACAATCGATGTTGGCAAAATAGTTAGCTTTAAAAGCTGTTTTGCTAATTAAGTTCTTCAATATTAGCTATTAGGTGACTTATGAATAAACTTACGAAAGACCAAGCCATTTCTAAATTAACCGCTATGCAATATCATGTGACGCAACAAAATGGCACAGAACCACCGTTTGAAAATGAGTTTAATGATAATCATGAAGAAGGATTATATGTCGATATTGTATCCGGTGAACCTTTATTTACTTCTTACGATAAATTTGATTCTGGATGTGGTTGGCCAAGTTTTTCTCGTCCTGTTAATGATCATCATATTCTTGAAAAAGCAGATAACAGTTATGGTATGCATAGAACCGAAGTCCGATCCGTAAAAGGGGATTCTCACCTTGGGCATGTTTTTAATGATGGGCCTAAAGCGTTAGGTGGATTGCGTTATTGTATTAATTCTGCTGCTTTACGTTTTATTCCGGTTAATAAACTGGTCGAAGAGGGGTATGGGGAATATTTATCTCTTTTTGAAAAACATAAATCTTGATTTCCTATCATTCATTTATTGAATGATAGGCGTTAAATGGTAAATAATAAGATCAACAAACATTAAGGGTATGTTGGTTTAATTTCTTCTTTTAAATAGTGCATAACTTATCAGTAAAAAAACAAAACTGGTTATTAACGATCCTATGATTGGATAGATACCAATAACGATACTCATTTGAGCAAATAAGTTATCGGCTATATAGAAAATAAACCCAAAACTAATGCCGATGATGACCCTAACACCCGTTGACACACTTCGCAGTGGGCCAAATATAAACGATAGGGCAAGTAACATCATGACAGCAACAGAGACCGGTTTTATGATTTTTTTCCAGAAAAGTAAATCATAATATCTCGTATCTTGTCCCGAGTTGTGCAGATATTGTGAATATTTATAAAGTCCTGTAGCAGACAGCGAATCAGGATCAAAAGCAACAATGTTCAATTTATCCGGTGTGATGTTAGTTTCCCATTTCATGGACATCAGATTTGTCCCATTTACTTTAACCGGATCACTAAAGTCATTTCTTTCAACTTGCGTTAATGTCCATTCATTTTTTTTAAATATGCCATAATCAGCATGGGTTATAGACAATAATTGATTATTATCTGTCGCATAAATTGAAATATCGTTAATGGAATTATCGTCATTAACACGACCAATATAGATATAATTGTTTCCATCTTTTGCCCATAAACTACCTTGTTCAGCTAATAACGAATTGCCATATATTTTTACAGAACGCATATTACGGGCAGTTTGCTCACACTCAGGGGCTACCCATTCACCGATTGCCATAGTAATAATCACTAATGGTATAGCCGTTTTCATAACGGCTTTTGCAATTTTAAAACGGCTAAAACCAGACGTTTCCATAACGATAAGCTCGCTTCGAGATGCCAGTAACCCTAATCCAATTAAAGCGCCTAACAATGCTGCCATTGGAAAAAAAGTTTCCAGATCTTTAGGTGTCATTAAGGCCGTATATATACCAACTGAAAAAGCATCATAATCACCTTTTATTCTTCTGAGTTGGTCTATAAAACGAATAATCCCTGACAAGCTAATAAGTAAAAACAGGCTCAGACCTATTGAGCTTAAAATTGTTCTACCAATGTAGCGATCTAAAATCGAAAACACATTTTTCCCCTTTATGATTTACTGAATTTTAGACGAAGTTTACGCATGAAGATGCTATCCCAGCAATTTAATATCAATGCAATAATAAAATAGGTAATATTAATTAAGTAAAACCAAAATTCAGCATCCATACGACCTTTTCCAGCATTTGCTTTTATTGAACTGGCTAACAGAAAATAGACCAAATAGAGCAGTAAAGCGGGTAAGATTTGCGAAAGCCTACCTTGCCTTGGATTTGTGACACTCAGTGGAATAACTAAAAAAGCCATTAATGGAACAGAAACAATCAGTGTTAACCGCCAATAAAACTCAGCTTTGGTTTTGGGCGTTTTCAGCGTTTGCAATTCAGTTAATCCAAGCTGTTGTACATCAATTTTTTCATCATCACTATTCATATCTAATTCTTTAGGTTTGATAATTCCCAAATAATTATGAAAATTTGATATACGAAAATCTTGTAATTGTATGTTTCCTTCGTAACGATTGGCGCTTTCTAACGTAATAATTTGATTGCCTTCTTTGTCATGGCCGGTTTTGCCTTTATTCGCAATTATGATCGAGGGTCTTTCGTTATCTTTAGTTTTTACTTTAGCGATAAAAACATTTTCTAAATTGTTATTATTGACATTACCAATATAGATGACCGAATTTCCGTCAGGAGTTTGTTGAAATTGTCCGGATAATAATCCCGCTAAACTTGGATTTAATTTTGCATTTTCAATTAATTGACTTTGCTTGATATTTGACCAAGGCCCGAACCATAAAGTATTTAGCATTGTTAATGAGCAGGTGAAGATACATAGTAAAAAAACGACTTGATAAGTGACATTTTTTTTCACGCCGCAGGCATGCATAGCAACCATTTCACTGTCTGAATATAAGCGACCAAATGTAATAAGCACCCCTAAAAAAAGACTTAAAGGTAAAATCAAATCAGCCATATTAGAAATACCCAAGACTAACAAGGGCATGATTAAGTCACGAGGAATATTTCCTTCGATCGCGCTCGATAAAATTTTAATTAATTTTTGAGAAAAGAAAATAAGGAGCAAGATAAACAAAATAGCACCTTGTGTTTTCAATGTCTCTTTAACTAAATATCGACGAATTATCACATTTTACCTATACAAAATTAAACGTTTTTTCAGATCTAATTATTATAAACTGAAATAAGAGTAATTAGTTATCTTTTTGTTGCTATCCCATGATGAATCGATAAAATATTACTATTCGCATTATCTTTTACACGAGAAACATTATGGAATTCTTAATCAAAAACAGTCATACTTTAACGAATCAAAAAACAGAATGTTTAGTTATTTCAATAGATTCAGGTAAGAAACAATCAGACATTGTTAATGAAATCGATGAATTGACTCATGGCATGATTAGCCAACTTATTAAAAGTGGTGATATTAGTGGTGAATTAGGAAAAACCACTCTGTTGTACCCTTGTATAGCTGGTTTTACTCAAAAGTTATTATTGGTTGGCTGTGGCAAATGTAAAGAATTTGATTTTTCAAAAGCCAAAAAAGTGATTCAAAATGTGGTGAAAGAGTTAGTTGCTAAAAATATTAAGAGCATCACTTGGGATTTACTAACCGTCAATACTGCCTATAGTTCAATCATTGCAAAACAATTACCGCAAATTGTGAATGATATAACGTATCACTTTGATCTATTCAAAACGGAAAAAGCACCCAAACTGAATCTTGCTAAAGTTAATTTGATTTATGGTGATAAAGAACAAACGCAATCGATTAGTTGCAATTTACAACAGGGTAAAATTATTGCTGATGCTATCTTGGCTACAAAAACGCTGGCTAATATGCCTTCAAATATCTGTAATGCACAATATTTAGCAGAACAAGGTAAATTGCTAGACAAAACTTATGAATCATTAAAAACGACGTGCTTAGGTGAAAAAGAGCTCGCTAAATTAAATATGAATGCCTATTTAGCAGTAGGAAGAGGTTCACGGAATGAATCGATTATGACTGTTATTGAATATAAAGGCGCGAAAGACAAAAAAGCGCAACCTATTGTTTTAGTCGGTAAGGGATTAACGTTTGATTCTGGTGGTTTGTCAATTAAACCAGCTGCAAGTATGGATGAAATGAAATACGATATGTGTGGCGCAGCTACCGTTTATGGCGTAATGCAAGCTGTAGCAGAATTAAATTTACCAATTAATGTGGTTGGTGTTATGGCTGGATGTGAAAATATGCCCGATGGTAATGCTTATCGTCCTGGCGATATTTTAACGACAATGTCAGGTACAACGGTTGAAGTGATTAATACAGATGCGGAAGGTCGTTTAGTTTTATGTGATACACTAACTTATGTTGAGCGTTTTAATCCAAAAGCGGTGATTGATATTGCAACGCTAACTGGTGCATGTATTGTGGCTTTAGGACATCATTATACGGGCGTGATGGGAAATGATGAAAAGTTAGTAACACAATTAGTGCATGCATCCAACAAAGCGGATGATAAAGCATGGGCTTTACCAATGGATAATGATTTCCAAGATCAGATTAAATCAACGTGTGCCGATATTGTCAATGCTGGTGGGCGTGATGGTGGTACGATTACAGCGGCATGTTTCTTGTCTCGTTTTACTCAAAAATACCATTGGGCACATTTAGATATTGCGGGTACAGCATGGAAATCAGGTGCAAACAAAGGTGCGACAGGGCGACCGGTTGCTATGTTGATTCAATATTTGTTAGATCAATAAGACGGCATTACTATTTTTATGAAAAAAGTGATTTTCTATCTGTTAGAAAACCAAACAGAAGCAAGCGAAACAGGCATATTGTTTTATGAAAAACTCGCTTGCCAAAAAATTGTCGAGGCATGGCAGGCAAAACAAAGAGTGTTGGTTGCTTGCCAAGATCAAGTTCAAGCTGAACGTATCGATGAATACCTTTGGCAACTGGATACCGATAATTTTGTTCCTCATAATTTAGTCGGCGAAGGAATGAAAGGGGGATCACCTGTTGAAATCTGTTGGCCTCAAAAACGCAGTAGTGGCAATCGCCAATTATTGATTAATTTGCAGGAACAATTCCCTGAATTTTCTGGATTATATCATGATATTATTGATTTTGTGCCTGTTGAGGAACGATTGAAATCACTTGCCAGAAATAGGTATAAAACGTATAAAGAAAGTGGTTTTAATCTGAAAACAATACCCATATTATGTACATAATGGCTAGTATTGCTATGCTTGGTCATTAAGTTTTCAAACAGCAAATTTAATACTTTATGATAGTATTAAGCCAATTTATTGTTTTTCTATTTTATTGTAAAATAGTTCCATTTTTATGCCTTGAATTAGGATTAATGCATTTATATGAAAAATTCGACTTATAATCCACAAGAAATCGAACAGCCCATTTACCAACATTGGGAACAGAGCGGTTATTTTAAACCCAACGGTGACAAATCCCAGCCTAGCTATTGCATAGCGATACCACCACCTAATGTGACAGGTAGTTTACATATGGGACATGCGTTTCAACAAACGATTATGGATGCGTTGATTCGGTATCATCGTATGCAAGGTCATAACACATTATGGCAATCTGGTACTGACCATGCCGGTATTGCAACGCAAATGGTGGTAGAGCGTAAAATTGCAGCCGAAGAAAGTAAAACCCGTCATGATTATGGTCGTGAAGCTTTTATTGAAAAAATTTGGCAATGGAAAGCCGAATCTGGGGGAAGCATTACTAAGCAAATGCGTCGTTTGGGTGATTCGGTTGATTGGGATCGTGAGCGTTTTACCATGGATGAAGGTTTATCTAATGCCGTTAAAGAGGTATTTGTAAGGCTTTATCAAGAGGATTTAATTTATCGTGGTAAACGTTTAGTAAACTGGGATCCGAAGTTACGTACAGCTATTTCTGATTTAGAAGTTGAAAATCGTGAAGTAAAAGGGTCTATGTGGCATTTGCGTTATCCCTTAGCTGACGGCGCAAAAACTGCTGATGGCAAAGACTATTTAGTGGTTGCAACTACTCGCCCCGAAACGCTATTTGGGGATACCGGTGTGGCTGTTAATCCTGAAGATCCGCGTTACAAAGATTTAATTGGTCACTATGTGATATTGCCTTTTGTTAACCGTCGTATTCCGATTGTTGGCGATGAACATGCTGATATGACCAAAGGTACCGGTTGTGTAAAAATTACACCTGCGCATGATTTCAATGACTACGAAGTCGGTCGTCGACATCAATTACCGATGATCAACATTTTTACATTTGACGGTGATATTCGTGCACAAGCTGAAGTTTTTGATACCAATGGTGAAGCAAGTGATATCTATTCAACTGATATTCCGTCTGAGTTCCAAAATTTAGAGCGTTTTGCAGCACGCAAAGCGGTCATTGCTGCATGTGAAGCTCAAGCCATTTTAGAAAAAATCGAACCGCATGATTTAACCATTCCTTATGGCGATCGTGGTGGCGTTGTTATCGAACCAATGTTAACAGACCAATGGTATGTTCGAGCTAAAGTGTTAGCTGAGCCAGCTATTGATGCGGTGAAAAATGGCGATATTCAATTTGTACCAAAACAGTACGAAAACATGTACTTTTCTTGGATGAATGATATTCAAGATTGGTGTATTTCACGTCAATTATGGTGGGGTCATCGTATTCCTGCTTGGTATGATCAGCAAGGTCGTGTGTATGTTGGACGCGATGAAGCTGAAGTCCGACGAGAAAATAATTTATCTGACGATATTATTTTATCTCAAGATGAAGATGTGCTTGATACATGGTTCTCATCTGCGCTTTGGACATTCTCAACATTAGGTTGGCCAGAAAATACCGATGATTTAGCAACTTTTCATCCAACGAATGTTTTAGTTACAGGCTTTGATATCATCTTCTTCTGGGTAGCTAGAATGATCATGATGACCATGCACTTTATTAAAGATAAAGACGGCAAACCTCAAGTTCCGTTTAAAACAGTCTATGTGACAGGCTTGATTCGTGATGAAGAAGGGCAAAAAATGTCTAAATCTAAAGGAAATGTTATCGATCCTTTAGATATGATTGATGGGATATCACTTGCTGATTTACTCGAAAAACGTACTGGTAATATGATGCAACCTCAATTGGCTGAAAAAATAGCCAAACGTACGGAAAAACAGTTTCCAAACGGGATAGAAGCACATGGTACTGATGCATTACGCTTTACTTTAGCGGCGCTTGCATCAACTGGGCGTGATATCAATTGGGATTTAAAACGTTTAGAAGGTTATCGTAACTTCTGTAATAAACTTTGGAATGCTAGCCGTTATGTGCTAATGAACACCGAAGCACATGATTGTGGTTTCAAAGGTGGCGATCTGGCTTATTCATTAGCGGATAAATGGATATTAGCTGAATTTAACCAAACCGTGAAATCTTATCGTGAAGCTTTTGATACTTATCGATTTGATTTAGCTGCTAATATTTTATATGAATTTACGTGGAATCAGTTCTGTGATTGGTATTTAGAATTGACTAAATCAGTATTAGCCAATGGTGGACAATCCGAACAACGTGCTGCCCGTCATACCTTAGTCACCGTTCTTGAGGCATTATTACGACTTGCACATCCAATTATTCCTTTTATTACAGAAGAGATTTGGCAAAGTGTTAAACCATTAATGGCGATTAAAGCCGATACTATTATGTTACAGCCGATGCCTGCATTTGATAGCAAGCATACTGATGACCAAGCCGTTGCGGATATTAACTGGATTAAAGATGTGGTCATTGCTGTTCGAAATATTCGTGCTGAGATGAATATTGCACCAAGTAAACCATTGCAACTATTGATTCGTAAAGCTTCGCCTACAGTTCATCGAATCATCAGTGATAATATCAATTTTATTGAATCGTTAGCCAGATTATCCGAAATTGTCTTATTAGATGAGGGTGAAACGGGGCCATTATCAGTAACTAAATTGGTGGATGGCGCTGAGCTATTAATGCCAATGGCTGGCTTAATTAATAAATACGATGAATTAGCGCGTCTTGAAAAAGAGATAGCCCGTATTGACGGTGAAATAGCTCGTATTGCCGGTAAATTATCGAATGCCAGTTTTGTAGATAAAGCACCGGCAGCAGTCGTTGCCAAAGAGAAAGAAAAACAACAAGGCTATATTGATGATAAAACCAAATTGCAAGAACAATATCTTGCGATTAAAAATTTATAGTCTTGCCAATAAAATCTCTCGCTAAAATAGCGAGAGATTTTTTTACCTTGCTCCATTATTGCTTATCGATGATACCTGAAATTGTATATTAACTGACCGCTATTAAGGTTGATAAAGTACCGCCATTATAAAATGATACATGTTATATTTGTAATTAGACCATGTGGGCGTTAAGGTATGAAATGATATATTAAGATTAATATCAATGTTTTACAAAAAAAATTGGTGTTGCTAATTTGCTTTTGAATTAAGTTTACTATATACTTCGAAATACTTTATGGGTTGTTAGCTCAGTCGGTAGAGCAGTTGACTCTTAATCAATTGGTCGCGGGTTCGATCCCCTCACAACCCACCATAAAAGTATGATTTATAAGTATTTTACGCTGTCTGTAAAATTGTGCCGTTAATGTCACTTGTGCTTGTGTCGCAAATGTGACATTACTGCCGTACTGTAGCAAGTGTTCGGTGTTCAAGTGGGCGTATTTTTTCACCATTTTTATCGTCTCCCATCCGCCAAGATCTTTGAGCTTATAGAGTGGTGTGCCAGCTGGCCCACGTGTGACGTAAATCGTGAAATGTGAAATCTTGTATACGGGACAATTCACACGCCCTATTAAAATCACGACGATCAATGTCATAAACTCGTTTTAGCGTATCTCTCGTAAAAACATACTCACAATCATTTTTTAAACGTCGTTTTCGTATCAACGCTAATGCGTCTGAGTTTAATATCAGTGAACGGGCTTTACTTGATTTTGCATTATCATTTGTGACTGATGCTATCCTGTTAACTACATCCACATTATGCCATGTCATCGTAAAAATTTCGGTCATACGTGCACCTGTTGATTACGCAAAAGAACACACATCTTCATCAAGTCCAGACTTAAATTCTGAATGAGCAAAACCGCCTTTTCTCGTGTTATCCACCTAACCCGTACATTCGGCTTCTTGGATCGTGGTACATACGGGACGGCAACGATCCAGCTCGATTTGTGCGCCAATGAAAACATGAGCATTATGTCCGCTCGATATCTGTTTAATGTCGCATTGGAGACGGGCTTGCCCGTTCTTTCAACTTTCACAGGTAAAGATTCACGGATTTCCTCCCCCGTGATTGATGATAATTCTCGACCAGAAAAATACTTCAACAAATATTCAGCTCGTGACTGTTTTGTTTTGAAACTTTTTTGATCTTGACCGTCTCGTAAAAATAAAATAACCGCATCTTCTAAAAATCTCTCCGGTTTTTTATTTAATCTCGACATCTCCCACAATTCAGACTTCAATCGATCATGATATTCTAACGCTTGTTTTTTGTCGGTAGTGCCAGTAGATCGCCTAATTCTTTTGCCACCCGGTGCGACGATGTCAATATGCCATACATCGCCTCGCTTTTTAATTGACATTTTTTTACCTCCTTTTTCTTAAAGGTTAGCCGGTTGGCTTTATGAAGCGATATAAATTTTTCTTCAAATTCTTTTTTATAGGCTAAACATTTTCAGATTTTCTTTCTGATTTAGATTGAGAAGAAAAACAATACTCTATTTTGTGTTCATAAAGGTATGAGTACAATAATTTAGACATCTCCAACGCTTCTTTTAGGGTTATAATTTCCATTTTTATTACTTTATTATTGGTTATTTGATAAAAGATACTCAATGCGTGTTGGAGCGTTTACCGCTAATGTGGTCAAAAAGAGGTTTATTAACAGTTGGTAATAAAATATCTTTAACTTGTTTATCTGTTTCATTTCATTTAAACAACTGTTATGTCCAACCTAAATCAAATGGGGGAGGATTAAAACAGACCAAATAGAATAATTCATAGGGGGTAGTAAATCTGTAAAATCGAGTTGAACATCTGGACTAATTTTAATGTTGGGTCATCACATAAAATGTGGCTCTCGTTTCGTATAGCGCAAAACAGTACTCGGTCGTCGTGTTTATCGAAATAAAACATGCAAGATCCACAGTAAACGTTAATGACGTGTTTGTCAATCATGTTCAAAATTATTATCCTTTAGGTAAAAGAGTGAAAAGGTTTGGTTACTTTTAGGTTAGTGGAGTTACAAATATGCTTATCAAGAGGTCTTGAGAATTAAAAAAGGGCGAACTGCCCTCTTTAATAATATACCTCAAACCTATTTGAGGTTATGCTCTTGTTCGTAAGCTCTTCTCATCTTTTGAATATAAAAAATTTCATGTATCATATTAACTGCTGAGTCAGTACTTATCGAAAAATACATATCAGGGAATAATGAAAAATAAGACGGGTTCCTTTTAAATGTTAAATATGGTTTTTTTTCGTTATCATGGAATAAGAAAAAATCCGTAGTAGATGTTTTTCCATTGGGTTTATTGGGGGTATTATTCGGTAATGAATTTTGCGTTTCATTTAAGGTGATCAACTGTTCTTCGTATGGAAGCTTAGCCCATTTTAGGAAAATGACTAATTTTTTAATCATTTCATCTGAGTGTTCATAAGTGATAATAGGCATCCCAACTATTGCATTACCTGCATCGTAACGGTACGAAAAATAGTCCCATTTTAAACTAGCGAATAATACAGCATCGGATGGACGAGGATACTTTTTTGAGCCATCCTCATTAAGCATAATAAATGTCACATCACTTTTATAATATTTATTTCCCCAAATTTGTGAAAAAATAGAGCTGCATCCACTTAAAAATAAACACATAAACAATATTGTTATTTTTTTCATAAAAATTTCCTTTTATTAGATTTACTTCAATCTTATTATATAAGGTACATAAATGTAAAAGGAATTCATTTTGCATCTGTATCGTAGGGTTACGCCATTGTTTCAATCCAATTATTAGCGCTATAGCGACTGTTGTTACTATAAATTAATTACACTGTGCCAGTAACGTTTAATTTTCTAGAAACAATAACGATTTTTTCTTCGCAATCCTCGCGGTTCGCATCCAGATCTGTGATCTCAGCAAACTCCCAATCAGTTAAATCCTCGTCGGTTATGTCATTATTGTTGTTGTCATAAATGCGGATTTCGGTCTAATCCCAACAATCACTGCCCTCGTTACATCCAACCAAATTTTCGTTTTTATCATCTATTAAATTATTGTTAACCCAATGCATATGTAGCTCCTAAAATGTTCAGATATTACTGTAGTTTTTCCATTTTATTTCTCCGCGATCGAATTAGATGGTTGTTTATTTTTAGGACTATCCCTTAGAATAGGGACGTCTGTTGGGGCGTCTATCCCGATTCGCGAATAACATCCGTTCGTTGAAATAACCGTAAACACAATGTTATCGCCGATAATAATTGATTCTCTGGCGCGTCTTGTAAGAACTAGCATTTCATTGCTGGTAATTTATTGATTCTTAAAACTAATTCCTCGCTGAAAAGTTTTCATGTTTGATACCCGCGAAGCGATGCATCAAATAGTAAATAATAATGATGCCGATTGGTCTATCCAGTAGGAACGGTTATAGCTCTCCCTATGACGTTATCAACTGTTTTTTTATTTTGCGCTAGCTAGCAACGCGTACAGTGGGTGCCACATAGCGAGTGCAATCCAGAAACTCGACATCATTTGTACGAGTTTGTGGTAAAACTGGCAATAATTACACAAATTCTTCAGTCAAAATTGTGGTTATTAGGAGGTAACATGACTATTTTTTATCATTTATATCACAACGAATTCAATGATTTTAATATCAGCAAAATACCTAAAAACGCAATCGAAATTACGGCTGAATATCACAAAAAACTATTTAAGTAGCAAACAGCAAAATGCGTTATACAGCCGGAAAAACAAGGCCAGCCCGTTGCCGTAGATTTTTGTTTTAATAGCCGAACGGATTATCGCCGAAAATAACCTGAAAAACAAAAATTAAATGACATTACTAACAAAAAAATTGAGTTTTTACAGGATACAATTGATCTCGAAATGTCCGTGGGTGATAAGGTTACATAATTGAAATCGTGGAAAAATACCGAATACTATTAACGTGTATTGACGTTAATAGTGTTGATATTGATTCACGTACCCGCCTGATTAGCGTTTAGTACTGGTGGTAATGACGATATTTTGGTTTTTTTGAAAATATTTGCAGTATCGAAAAAATAAAATGCATTTTGGGTCTTTTTTCTATGTTATATAATTTTTGTCGATAATTTTCGATTAGCAACAACCAATTTGCTCTCCTCCTTTAGTGAGGAATCATTCTTATCGCGATCATTGGTTTCAATTAGATGTGGCAGGGTGACGTGACGTAAATTTTTACGTCACCGCTGGTTCTGAAAATTTCAAACATATCTGCCCCGTATCTGATTGGCATTAGAAAATCAACCATTTTTTGAGCGGTTTTTAGCATGATAATATAGCCGGTTGTGCGAACCTCCCTTGGATATTGGGAAAACATTAAACTCGCCGAGTTTTATCTTTTTATTTTTTGCATACTCAACGTCATCAGTCTGTAAAAACATCCCGTTTTTTGTTTTTTCAAATGCACTTATAAAATCCAAAACTCTATTATCGAGGATAGCATCGTCCTCAATAATTAGCGAATATGGCAACCTCCGTTTTTATAATTTCTCTTTACACCCCTATATAACTCAGAGCGCAACCGATTTCTCCATTCGTCAAAAAACAATTTTTATAATCGTAAACGTTGGCACGTATAAAATTTTCATCTAATTCACGCCCATCAATTGCTGTTAAAATCTCAAAATCCATTTTTAATTTTTTACATAAATTAGTAATTCTATTCTATCTGTCAATCGCTCTATTCAACTTTATAACAAATGTTCTCATTAATTAACTTTTCACTAATATAATTTAAAATATCGTCGATTGTTAAATATATATATTTGATTGAATTGATTAGCAATAATTTATTCATAAATAACAACTATTTGTTTTCAGATATGTCAAAATTTACTATATTGTGTAATAAATTTTTGTTTGATATTATACATGCGGAGAGGTCACAAACGGTTTTGTAATGTAAATGTAAATGATATTTTGTTGGTGCGGTGATAAAATTAATAAGGGAATTCGAAATGGTTATTGATAGGATAGTTTGGAGTGTGGCATATTTGTGTCGTAAATAATATAAAATAAACTAAAATAATGTTAAAAGCTTTACATTTTCGGGAGCGATTATTGTCTATAGTTTATTGATTTATATTTATTTAATGGTTTCTTGATTTTCAAGAACTCGACACCCTTAATCAATTGGTCGCGGGTTCGATCCCCTCACAACCCACCATTTAATATTCCTTTTTAATAATTTTCTAGCTTTGATAGCTTTCAAGTTTACCTGTTTGTTCAAATTAGCATGATGAAATGAAACCATAATTAAGCTTTAATATTATTGATTAAGGTGTGATAGGTTAATAAAACATCAGAACGTTAAGGTTTTAAACTTAACCAATAAATTTGTTTTTCAAATGACTATAGGTATTATTATGAATGCATATCTTTATCTTTTTTTCGCTATTATTTGTGAAGTTATCGCTACATCTTCATTAAAATTATCGAATGGGTTTACCCATCTTATTTATTCTATTATTACAATTGTTGGTTATAGCGCATCATTTTATATTCTTTCCTTAGCATTAAAAACCATTCCCGTAGGTATTGCTTATGCGATTTGGTCAGGAATTGGTATTGTGCTTATTAGTTTGATTGCTTGGATCTTTATGAAACAAACTTTGGACTTAGCGGCTGTAATCGGTATGGGATTTATCATGTTTGGGGTAATTATTATAAACTTATTTTCTAAAGTGTCAGGGCACTAATATTATTGATATCGATTTTGAGATGAATAATTAATCAGTATAACAGTTTGTTTTAATAAGTTAATCAATGAACAAGGTTAGATGATTGAATAAACTTCAGGTTTAATGACTATTGAGTAAAAGCACGCTATTGACGTAATAATTAGATTATCAAAAAGTTTTAGTTATTACCTTTGTTTCAGTATAAAAAATTACATGCTAAGCTTGAATGGTTGCGTTTATCGCTATATCATAGCGCAGCTTAAAAAGACTTTAATCATCAAAATTATAAACGAGTCATCATGTTAATTAATGCTAAAAATATACTGGAAAAATTAAATCCTCATAACAAAATCAATTACGATTCTGTTTTACAAGAAGTCATCGCAGATTGGCAGCACGAAGCAGTTCGCCCTAAATTATTGATTCATAGTTGCTGTGCACCATGTAGTACCTATGTTTTAGAGTATTTGGCGCAGTATGCTGATATTACTATCTATTTTGCCAATTCGAATATTCATCCAAGAGTTGAATATGAACACCGTAGTCTGGTTCAACAAAAATTCATCAACGATTTTAACCTGAAAACAGGGCATAATGTCCAGTTTTTAGAAGCACCTTACCAACCGGCAGAGTTTGTTAAACAAGTTGGGCATTTGCGTGATGAGCCCGAAGGAGGAGAGCGTTGTCATCTCTGCTATAAAATGCGCTTAGATTTGGCAGCGATTAAAGCGCAAGAATTGGGATACGATTATTTTGCTAGTGCATTGACGTTAAGTCCTAAAAAAAATAGCCAGAAAATCAATCAACTGGGTTTTGAAATTCAAGAAATTTTTTCGGTGAATTATCTACCTTCTGATTTTAAAAAAAATAATGGTTATAAACGTTCTATCGAGCTTTGCAAAGAATATGATGTCTATCGACAATGTTATTGTGGTTGTATTTTTGCTGCTAAAGCGCAAGGCGTCGATTTAAAAAATGTTATTGCGATCGCTAAGCAGGGATTAGAAAAAATGAATTAATACATATTATTATCCTCATAAAAGATACAAAAAAATAGTTAGTTCACCCTATTAAAAATGGTTTTAGCTAACTATTTTCTCTGATAGAAATTAATTTAATAGGATTTTAAAAACGCAACTTTAAAACAAAATATTTTTTAACCAAATTGATTAAAAAAAAATAAGATTCGGCTATAATTATTACACATAAAAAATAAAGCGATATTGATTATATCGATAAAAAAAGTAATGGATGCTTTGGGGATTATGTGCTGCTTATGTCAAAATTATTTAAATTTGGTTTAGATGTGGGTTCCACAACAGCGAAATGTGTTGTACTTGATGAGTTTGACAATTTTGTTTATACCAATTACGTTCGTCATAATACACATATTGTGGCGACAGTCCTCGATTTACTTAATGAAATTAAACAGAAGTTAGGTAATAATATTTGTCTATCCGTCAAGGTAACGGGTTCGGCTGGTATGGGAATATCTGAAAAAGCCCATATTCCTTTTATCCAAGAAGTGGTGGCGGCATCTGAAGTTGTGCAGCGCAACTATCCCGAAGTCAGAACCTTAATTGATATTGGCGGTGAAGATAGTAAGATGATTTTCTTCTTTCCCGATCGTCCTCCCGATATTCGAATGAACGGTAGCTGTGCAGGTGGGACAGGGGCATTTATCGATCAAATGGCAACGCTATTAAACACGCCTGTTCAACAATTTGATCAACTCGCTCAACATCATGACAAAATCTTTCCGATTGCTTCTCGTTGTGGCGTTTTTGCCAAAACCGATGTCCAAAATCTCATTAGTCGTAATGTCTCAAAAGAAAATATCGCCTATTCTGTTTTACATGCTGTTTGTATTCAACTCGTTAATACCTTAGCACGTGGTTATGATATCGTTCCTAAAGTGATGTTAATTGGTGGGCCATTTTCCTTTATTCCAACCTTAGGTAAAGCAGCGCTTAATACGTTGAAATTAGGTGAAGATCAGCTAGTTGAAACGCCTTATCCAACATTGTTGTCTGCTTGGGGGGCGGCAATTCATCCGATTGAACGTGCTGAACTTTCAATTAATAGTTTTATCGAGAAATTAAATGCTTCAACAAAAATTGCAGTGAATCAATCTTTTCGATTATCTCCTCTTTTTAATGAAGCCTTATCATTTGATGACTGGAAAAAAAGACGAAAATATATCGATATTCCTCGATTAAATATCGCAGATTATAAAAAGCAAAATGCTTTTTTGGGCATAGATAGTGGTTCAACGACAACCAAAATTACGTTAATTAGTGAAGATGATGAACTACTGTTTACTTATTATGCCCCCAATAACGGTCATTCAATTAGTGCACTGATTAAAGGATTATCTCAATTAAAAAAAGAAATTGAGACATCCAATAAAGATATTGTGATTTTGCGGACGGGTGTCACCGGTTATGGAGAAGAGTTATTAAAAGCCGCATTTGGTATTGATGATGGTTTAGTTGAAACGATGGCGCATTTTGCCGCAGCAAAGCATATTGATCCAAATGTCAGTTTTATCATGGATATCGGTGGTCAAGATATGAAAGCCATTTTTATTGCCAATGGTGTGGTTAATCATATCGAACTTAATGAAGCTTGTTCATCAGGGTGTGGTTCATTCATTGAAACTTTTGCTAAATCATTAAATTCAAATACCATTGATTTCGCCGATGCGGCCTGTCAATCAACTCATCCTTGTGATTTAGGTACACGCTGTACTGTGTTTATGAACTCTAAAGTTAAACAAGCCCTTCGCGAAAATGCCACCATGGGGGATATTTCGGCTGGACTTGCGTTTTCAGTGATTAAAAATGCAATTCATAAAGTGCTTAAACTGCACGATATGCGTAAATTAGGTAATAATATCGTCGTGCAAGGTGGAACTTTTAAGAATCCTGCTGTTTTTCGAGCCTTAGAACAATTAACCGGTGCGCAAATCACCAGCTCAAATATCCCTGAATTAATGGGCGCCTATGGCTCTGCTTTAGTGGCAAAAAATCATTTTGTTGAAAATAATACACCTTCACAATTTATTGGGCTGGATAACTTAGCAAAAGCTGAAGATAACAAAGCGAAACCTTCTCGCTGTAAGGGGTGCGAAAATAATTGTGATATTATGATCTACCGTTTTGCCAATGGGCAAAAATATTATTCTGGTAATAAATGTGAACGTTTCTTAAGTAATAATCAATATAAAGATAATCATGCCTTTAACATGTTTGATTATAAAAACGCGCTCTTGTTTGATCGAATCACTGTCGAAAATCCTCAAGCAAAAATTAATATAGGCATACCTCGTGTTCTTGGACAATATGAAAATTTTCCTTTTTGGCATACGTTATTGACTCAAAGTGGTATCAACGTAATACTTTCACCTTATTCGACCCATAAAATTTATGAACAAGGAGCAGGTACAGTGATGTCTGATAGTATCTGTTTTCCTGCTAAATTAGCACATGGGCATATTATGGAATTAGTTGGTCAAAAAGTGGATCGTATTTTTATGCCTATGGTCGTATTTGAATCATCACAGTTTGATAATGCAGTAAATAGTTATAATTGTCCTATTGTGAGTAGTTATGCAGAAGTCATACATAGTGCTATCAATCCAGAATTAAAATATGGTATTCCGATTGATTATCCTGTGATGAATTTCACGGATGTGAAGTTACTCAAAAAAAGTTGTGTTCAATATTTACGGTCATTAGGTATAGCGAAAAAAGTCATTGATAACGCCTTTTCGGCAGCATTAATGGCACAGTCCCAGTTTAAACAGAATCTTTACAACAAAGCGATTGAAGTATTAGATAATGCCAAACAAACAGGGCGATATGTATTTATTTTAGCAGGACGGCCTTATCATAGTGATAGTTTAATAAACCATAAAACACCTGAAATCTTAAATGCGCTTGGTTGTGATGTGATTACTGAAGATTCTGTATTAGGTGGCATTAGCCAGTTACCGCCAGAACTTCAAATTTGTTCTCAATGGAACTACCCGAATCGTTTATATGCTGCCGCTTCATTCGTTGCAGAGCAACCCAATAATATCCAATTTGTTCAACTTAATTCATTTGGTTGCGGGCCTGATGCTATTGTTACCGATGAGTGTAAAGCAATTTTAGAATCAAAAGGTAAAACCGGTACGATAATTCGTGTTGACGAAATTACCGCAACGGGTTCTGTCAGATTACGTTTACGTTCCATTATTGAATCGATACGAATGAATCATCAGCAACCGTTAAAAACAGATGAACGTAAAAAAACGGCTATTTTTAGCAAGCAAGATAAACAACGTCGAACCATTTTAGCACCGTTTATCTCCGATTTTTATTCTCCGCTTTTAACGCCAATTTTTGCGTTATCGGGTTATAAACTGGAAACATTACCTAAACCAGATAAGCGTTCAGTCGAATGGGGATTAAAATACTGCAATAACGAAATCTGTTATCCAGCAACAATTATTGTTGGGGATATTATTAAAGCATTGCGTTCAGGTAAATATGACCGTAATGATGTGGCAATAGGGATAACTCAAACGGGTGGACAATGTCGAGCGAGTAGTTATTTATCGTTGATCAAGAAAGCGATGATCAGTAATGGTTTTGAAGATATTCCCATTATTTCACTTAGTACTGGAAATATTAATGAAATAGAACAACCTGGCTTTAAGCTAAATTGGTTTAAAACATTACCGATAACTTTTTTTGCGATGCTTTTTGCTGATTCACTATCAAAAATGTATTACGCCATTGCGCCAAGAGCGAAAGTTAAACAACAAGCTGATCAGCTTAAAGCGCTTTATATGCATAAATTGCAACAACTTATTCAACAAAAGCAAGGTAAAAAGGCCATCTTCGAACTATTAACGCAAGCCGTTCTACACTTTAATCAAATTGAAACACACCATAAAGATTGTCCACAAATTGGTATAGTGGGCGAAATTTACGTTAAATATAATAGTTTTGGTAATCAACACAGTGTTGAATGGCTAGTCGAGCAGGGTATTGAACCGGTTATTCCACCAATGATTGAGTTTTTTGCGCAATGTTTTGTTAATTATGATAGTAATGTCAATAATTATCTCTCATCAAAGAGTTATATCTCTTATCTAATGTCCTTTTTTGAAAAGATTGCATATCGGTATATTGATAAAACAAATAAAATTTTGTCCCAATTTAAGTATTATCAACCTTTCCATAATATTCGCGATATGTCTAAAAAGGCTGAAGAAATCTTAAATCTGGCGAATCAATATGGTGAAGGTTGGTTGATTCCTGCTGGCATTATGACATTTGCTGAACAGGGAATTAACAATGTTATTAGCCTGCAACCGTTTGGATGTATTGCAAATCATGTTGTATCTAAAGGTGTTGAAAAACGAATGCGAGATCTTAACCCAAAACTCAACTTACTCTATTTAGACTTTGATGATGGTGCAGGCGAAGTAAATGTGCTTAATCGTTTGCATTTTATGGTAAGTTCATTAAAGTATACACAGTTACAACGGATTGTTTAAATGTTTAAGTACATGACGATTCAGTGTAAGTCATAGTAATAAAGAGTAATTTATAAAAGGATTGTTTGTGTTATCAATTTATCAATTAAAATCCCGATTTCAATCGTTACTTCGTCCCTGCGTTGAGAAATTCTATAATGCGAACATTACCGCTAATCAGGTCACCTTATTCGCTTGTATGGGCTCTATTTTTATCGCCTTGATTGTGAGTTATTTTATTGAATATCTTTGGCTATTTTTCTTAATTCCAATATGGATGTTTATTCGAATGGCGCTCAATGCCATTGATGGCATGTTAGCACGAGAGTATCATCAAAAATCTAATTTGGGCGCATATTTAAATGAAATAACGGATGTTATTTCCGATTGTGCGCTATTATTAGTATTTATTCAGGTGCCAAGTGTCAATACTGGTTTAGTGATATTGATTGTGTTACTGTCTTTTTTAACTGAATATAGTGGTGTTTTAGGGTTACTAATTGGTGCATCCAGACGGTATGACGGTCCAATGGGAAAAAGCGATAGAGCTTTTATTTTTAGCTTAATCAGTTTAGGTATTGCTACCGGTTTGTTACCATTGAATTGGATAAATGCGTTATTAGGGATAATTATTTTTTTACTCATATGGACGACTGTGAATCGAATTCGAAAAGGTTTGCAAGAAGCTAAAATTTAACAAGGAGTTGTCGATGCGTCAACAGCAACAAAAAACATTCACAAGCCATGATGGATGCCAAATATTTTATCGCTATTGGCCGGCAATAGATGGCGATATTCAACCCAAACAAGCGATTGTGCTTTTTCATCGAGGACATGAACATTCTGGTCGAATAGCGCATCTTGCCGACGA
Organism: Gilliamella sp. B3801; assembly: GCF_026536645.1. Lineage (NCBI taxonomy): Bacteria > Pseudomonadati > Pseudomonadota > Gammaproteobacteria > Orbales > Orbaceae > Gilliamella > Gilliamella sp. B3801. The sequence goes on along the minus strand of NZ_JAFNNR010000002.1, from coordinate 189,159 downwards.
ACTTGAATTACCTAATTTTCAAATTTTCGCATGGGATGCCCGAGGTAATGGACAATCAGAAGGTGAACGAGGCGATGCCCCCAATTTTGCCACGTTGATCAAGGATGCGAATGCTTTTATTGAACACATTACCCAAGAATATAGTTTAAGACAACAAGATATTGCAATAATTGCACAAAGTGTGGGTGCCGTCATTGCAAGTGCATGGGTACATGACTATACCCCTAATATTCGAGCCTTAGTACTAGGAGCGCCTGCTTTTCGTGTAAAACTTTATGTTCCTTTGGCAGTGCCTGGTTTAAAATTATTATATAATCTGAAAGGTAATTTTTTTGTTAATAGTTACGTTAAATCTGGATTATTGACTCATGACAAACAACGAGCAGAATCATTTAATCAAGATCCATTAATCACTCGACCAATTTCAGTCAGATTGCTACTTGATTTATATTCTGTAGCTGATCGTATTGTTAAAGATGCTAATGCAATAACAGTGCCAACTCAAATACTTGTTTCTGGTTCTGATTTTGTTGTCAGAAGCAAACCTCAGAAACAGTTTTATGAAAATTTAGGTACCACTCAAAAAGAATTTCATATTTTGCCTAATTTTTATCATGACACGTTTGGTGAACAAGAACGCCATATCGCTATTGAAAGAGCAAGGCGTTTTATTATAGGGTGCTTTGCAAATCAACCGAATATTCCTTCTTTGGTTAACGCAGATCTTGTTGGTTACACTAAGCAAGAAGCCGATAATTTATCATTGCCTGTTAAGGGAATAGTTAAACCTCTATACTGGAAATTCATTAAAGCTAATTTAAAATATGCCAGTAAAATTTCTGATGGTATCAAACTTGGAGTTGAAACTGGGTTCGACTCAGGTAGTACATTGGATTATGTTTATCGTAATCAACCTTCAGGAAGTTCAAAATTAGGTCAGTTTTTTGACTATATTTATTTGCAATCAATGGGTTGGCGAGGAATTCGGCAACGTAAAATACATCTTGAAGAATTATTAAAATTAGCCATATCGCAATTACAAAAACACGATAATATCGTCAATATTGTTGATATAGCAGCAGGTCATGGACGTTATATTCTTGAGACTATTAATCAATTAGCCAAGAAACCTGATTCAGTACTCCTTAGAGATTATAGCGATATTAATATTCGTGATGGTCAAAATTTGATTACTGAATTAGGCTTGAGTCACCTTGTTCAGTTTGAAAAGGGCGATGCTTTTAACAGACAGCAGTTAGCTGACCTATCGCCTAAACCAACATTAGCTGTCGTTTCTGGTTTGTATGAATTGTTTAGTGATAATTCATTATTACGTGAGTCTTTATCGGGTTTAGCGGATGCTATCCCCAAAGGTGGATATTTAATTTATACCAATCAACCTTGGCATCCTCAACTTGAGTTTATTGCCCGAGCATTAACTTCACATCGTGACGGGCAACCATGGATAATGCGCAGACGGACACAGCTTGAAATGGATCAACTTGTCATGGCAGCAGGCTTTCGAAAAGTCACAATGCGTATTGATCAGTGGGGGATTTTTACGGTGTCATTAGCTCAGCGCATTGATTAATTGATTAATGTTATGATGAAGCAGTGTTTTATTCAATTAAACATTAACAAATGTTTATGGCTTATCGGGTTAACGGTATTCTTCTTTGCTAGTTACAATTTTAGCAATGCATTCACAGCTGAACGTAATGATGTCAGTAGCATTGTTTTTGATTGGGAAACGCTCATACCACTTTGGTCATGGACGATTGTGCCCTATTGGTCGATAGATTTAATGTATGGACTTGCTATATTACTAGCAAAATCGAATCAGTCATTAAAAATACTTTGCTTTAGATTATTAACCGCACAAATTATTTGTGTCTGTTGTTTTCTTCTTTTCCCACTTAAATTCAGTTTTGATCGTCCAGCTATGGACGGATTTTTTGGTTTACTTTTTGATTTTCTTATGGGATTTGATAAACCTTTTAATCAAGCCCCATCATTACATATCACATTACTTATTATTTTATGGCAGTTCTATGCTAATTATTTTCAGACTTTTTTCCGTAATATTTTGCATATTTGGTGTTTGTTAATTGCGCTATCGGTATTAACAACCTGGCAACATCATTTTTTTGATATCCCAACAGGTGTATGGGTAGGTTGTTTGTGTATTTGGTTATGGCCTAATAATGGAATATCGCCATTAAAATTCACGTCTTTATCAAAACAGTACCGTTGGGCTTTTATTTATTATTGTTTAACTCTGTTAACCATGAGTTTGGCCATTTATATGAAGGGTTGGGGACTTTGGTTATTTTGGCTTTCTGGGGCATTTTTGTTGGTCGCGCTTAATTATTTATTGATAGGTGCAAAAGGATATCAAAAACAATCTAATGGGCATTTTTCACTCGTCGTTATTTTATTATATTTGCCTTATTTTATCATTATGTGGATTAATTCACGTTTATGGACGATTAGGCACCATCCAAACAATTTCATTGAGGATAACGTTCATTTAGGTAGAATTCCTTCAACGTACTATCTGAAACACAATCAATTTACATCTATTGTTGATTTATGTGCAGAACTGCCGATAGGTCGATTTAAAGGTAACTATACGCTAATGCCCATTTTGGATATGACACCGCTCACGCAAGCGCAATGTCAAATGACGGCTGAAATCATTGAACAATATCGACTGCAAGGTCGATTGTTAGTTTGCTGTGCATTAGGCTATTCAAGAAGTGCGACAGCAGTTATCGCGTGGTTGTTGTGGACTCATCGAGCCAAGAATGTTGATGATGCGATAGCTAAGGTAAGACTATGTCGGCGTAATATTATTATTTCAACTAGACAACGGTTAATATTAACAGAATGGAGCAGAAATCTACATGCTGAAATCTGAACATAATAGAAAACAGTTTCACACCAATCAAACTCAAATTGTGACATTGTGTAGTTTGCTTTCTTTGAGTAAGCAAATTAATATTTTTTCTGGGTTATTAACAATTTCTGCGTTGGTCATTGGCTTTATTTATCTGGCAATTAATGATTCAAATCTGATAAGTTTAATCTGTTTTTTTGTTTTTATTTTAGGTTTAATAAGTCAATATTATGCACTTAGGACTACTTTCGATATCAAACTTTTTGAATATTTGACGCCATATATCCATGAACCCTCAATAGTGTTGAAAGAGTTAGATCATGCGCTTGTAAAATTAGGTTTAATTAAATCTGATTTTTCTAAATCTCGAACAATGTATGAGCGCGAAAAAGGGACATTACGACTTTTCAAAATTCAAATAGTGACAGTGATGATACAACTTTTACTCTTTATAGGCGGATTTGCCAGTCGTATTATTTATAATTTATTGTAAAATGATTTCAACATTCATTTTTAACGTATTAAAAAATCAGCAGTTTGAGGAAATAGATGTCTAACTATCAATACCATACTTTATTGTTATTTTTGGGCGTTACTCTATTTTTAATCGTTGCTTCGTTAATTGGACTCACGTTAAAACATCGAATTCGATCCCCTAATCGTGTTATTGATAATTTAAATACTCGCATTAATGCATGGTGGGTCATGGTGGCGATTTTAGGTACTGCTTTTTTGATCGGAAAATTAGCCGTCATTTTTTTATTTTTCGTGGTATCGGGTTTAGCATTACGAGAGTTTCTTAATCTGACCAGTATTAGCCGAGATGATTATTACGTTTTAATATTTGCTTTCGGAATAGCGTTGCCAGCGCAATATATTTTAGTCGCTGTTTCATGGTATGGTCTATTTAGCATATTCATTCCAGTATACGGTTTTTTAATTTTATCGATTTTAGCCACAATTACTGGATCCTCATTTAAATTCTTAGACAGAACGGCCGAAGTACAATGGGGATTAGTCATCACCGTATATAATATCTCTTGTGTACCTGCCTTATTGTCACTCCAAATTGATAACTATCACGACCGAAATTTATTACTTATTGCTTTTTTGGTGTTAGTTGTTCAAATGTCAGATGTTTTGCAGTATGTCTTTGGTAAATTATTTGGTAAACATAAAATTAGCCCTAATCTATCACCATCCAAAACAGTGGAAGGATTTATTGGTGGCATAGTTACAGCCAGTTTTATTGGTAGTTGTCTGTTTTGGATTACGCCATTTAGTTTTATTCAAGCTGGTTTAATTTCACTCATGATCACCTTGCTAGGATTTTTTGGCGGATTAGTTATGTCTGCCATAAAGCGTGATAGGGGGGTAAAAGATTGGGGTAACCTAATTGGCGGACATGGTGGTGTACTTGATCGTTTTGATTCAATCTGTTTTGCAGCGCCTGTTTTTTTTCATGTAGTTAGATATTATTGGGCATAAAATAGTATTAAGTTTAAATTAATAAAAAGCTTTGTATAAATTATAAAAATTTATATCTAAAAATGAGCAAAACAGATTATTTTATGATATAAATACTAGGTATTGTATTAACTTAAGATAGAAAGAAGGACTTAGTATGTTAAAAGAGCAAATGGTAGTAAAAAATTCAACCGGTCTTCATGCGCGCCCAGTAACGGCATTAGTCAAATTAGCCGGTCGCTATAAATCATCAATTGAGCTTGTTTATAACGACAAAGCAATTAAACTAAAAAGTATGATGGGGTTGCTTGGAGCAGGTGTAAAAGGTGGTTCAACTGTTGAAATCATCTGTGATGGAGAAGACGAGCAAGCTGCAATGGATGAAATCCGCGAATTATTTGCTACAGGTTTTGGTGAATAATTGATAAATCTTTATCAAAACAGAATGTTATAAACATATATATTCCGTCGACTTAGGTCGACGGAATGGTTTTAAAAGGGCGAGAACTGAATACTTTTAAGTAGAACTATTTAAAAAAATTAAGCTAATCTTTGATGATTGAATTTAATTCGTGTGGATCAATAGATGGCAATAATTTTGTAAAACCCTTAGTTAAATATATCAGATAGAAAAATCCAATAGCGAGCCAAATTAAACCAACTATCATGGCTGTCGCATCTAAACTAGTCCACAACCATAAAGAAAGTAAAACACCAATTGCCGGTAAAAGACCATATTTGATGATTAACGCGAATGTTTTGGTTTGACCTTCACCTAAATAGCTTTTAATTACACATAAATTGACAAAAGTAAATGCGACTAACGCCCCAAAGCTAATCATTGAAACAACCAATGTTAAACTTAACACCAACGATAATAATGAAAAACATGCTACAAATATTATAGATAAATAAGGTGTTCTAAAACGAGGGTGGATACGATAAAAGATCTGCTTTGGTAATACGCCTTCACGACCCATTGCATAGAAGATCCGTGAAACACTGGTTTGTGCAGTCATTGCAGAGGCAAATACACCAGTTAAATAAGCCGCTTGGAAGAAGTTATACATAAACTCTCCACCTAATCGGCTAATATCGCCCACACGACGAACAACTTCCAAACTTGCGGTATCTTTATTTTCTGCAAAATCAGTCCAATTTGGATAAGCTAAATGAGCACAATAAGAAACGACTAAAAAGATACATCCAGCAATAAGAACAGTCCAGATAATTGCTCTTGGTAGCGATTTTTGGGCATCATTCGATTCTTCAGCTAATGTCGCAATAGCATCAAACCCTAAAAAAGCCAAACATAATATTGCTGCACCAGATAGTAATCCGCTAAAATCGTCAGCATTAACTGATAATGGTTTCATCATAGCATCAGGCGTTAAATTAACGTTTGTAAATGTCAAAAAGATAAATAAACCGATAAAAATCATTTGAATGATGATCAAAGTGAAATTAACCGAATTAATTAGTTTAATTCCCAAATAATTGAGTAAACTTACGCCAATTAAAGATCCTAAAACAAATACGGGTGCAGGAATCGCTGGAAACGCTTCGTTTAAATAAATACCTAAAACCAAATAATTTAAAATTGGTAAAAAAAGGTAATCTAAAATTTGAGCCCAACCAACCAAAAAACCGACTTTTCCACCAAAAGTACGTTGTACATACGAATAGGCTGAACCAGCAATTGGTAGCTTATTGGCCATACGGCAATAGCTCAATGCTGTGAAAAAGATCATTGCTAGAGTGATAATATAGGCTATAGGTAGGTGTCCATTACTTGTAACAGTGACTTCCCCATAAGTGGTAAAGATCCCCAAAGGAACCATATAAGCTAAACCAAATGCAATCAATGCAGGTGTGGTTAAAACTCGTTTCATTTTTATTGCGGACATGACTAACTTTGCTCCTCTGTCCCAAAAAACAATAAAAAACTACTAAGTATAGTTTTGCCTTTTTACCCGCTAAAAGCGGCAGGGAATTCTCCCATATTATTATAATTATGCAAGTTAATTTTTATTATATTGACATTAAATTATGCAAATTTTGAATTAGATCATTCAATATGAATTATTTCTGAACAAATCTTAATAAAAATTGATTATTTAAACTCGTAGACGTGACCTATATTTATGTTCAGCGTTCTATTATGGATAAGCATAGAAGGATAAAAAATTGAAAAAGCCAAGGTAATTTGTTCATAAAATCTATTGTATTTTAAATTGGAGAAAAAAGAGATTATTGTGGATTTGATATAAAGTAGTGAAAAAAATATTTTTAGGAAAATTATTGTTTAAAGCTTTTCTAATAACAGTGATATTTTGGATAATGTTTTAAAATGTAAGAAAACTTGAATAAAAAGTAAGTTTGATTTTCCTTATTATAGATATATAACCAAAGCATTTACCATTATTCTTACTTTCAGTACTGATTGCTAATGTATATAGCAATGATTAAAACTAACAAGGAACTAATCATCGCTTCTACGTGGGGAACAGCTTGCTTATCAGCTAACGTACCTATTATTCTTATAAACGATAAAGACGTAATGACTAAACAAAAATAAAGCCAACGGTTAGGTTGGCTCTATTTTTTAAACAATCTATCTAAAGCTATAGTTTTTATGAGTCTTGCTGATAAACTGTTTTACCACCAACAATAGTCGTTAATACTTTCACATTTTGCATATCGGTTGCTGGAATGGTAAATGGATTGCGATCTAAGATGATCAAATCAGCAAATTTACCTTTTTCAATTGAGCCAATATACTCATCTTGTTTTAGCACATAAGCAGCGCCAATGGTTGCGCAGCGTAAGACTTCGGTAGCAGTTAAATTACGGTCACTGTTTAAACGTGGGTGCTGTGCATCAATTTGTCGGGTCATGGCTATTTGAAAATCATACCATTCATTTAATGGATCAATTGGCCAATCGCTACCAAAGGCGCAGTTGACGCCTGCATCGATATATTGCCCGTGGGCTTCTAAACCGTTATAGCGTTTTTCGCCAAATAGTGTTTGGTATTGTTCAACCATGGCGTCGCTACAGCCAGCCCATTGGAATGAAAACACCACACAAGCATTTAATTGCTTATACCTTGCATATTGATGCGCAGCACTAAGTTCATTGTGCGCCGTGCTAGGGCGGATATCGGCATCCGGTAATGCTTGGCGCATTTTTTCGATTGCATCAAGCACCACTTCAATGGCACCTTCACCAACAGTATGCATATGAGGATGAAAACCAGCACGCGAGGACTCTAAAATTAAAGCATTTAGCATCTCAGTTGAATAGTACAAATCACCATAACGATCTTTTTCATCTTCAAGTTGATAAGGTTGTAATAGTCTTGCTGTCATTAATGGTGCTTGCATTACCCCGTCAACAAACAGTTTAGTATGTGAAATTTTAATACCGGGCTTAGGTTGCCAATTTTTATCATCATAACGGTTTGCAAACTGTTTAACTTTTTCGAGTAATGCCGGAATAGCTTCAATGGATGTCACATCATCTGGCGGTAACTCTCGTGCACCAAATAACCGAATGGTAAGTTGATCTTGCTGTTGCAACTTCAAAAAGGCATCGGCTTGCGTTTCAGTTATCCGTGCGTCCATCACGGCTGTTACGCCTTGTTTGTTTAATTCTGCCTGTGCTAATTTAGCAATATGTGCGGCTTGTTCTTCCGTCAATTTTGATATGCTATCAAAAGCTCGCATAGCCGGTGCATCTTCTAAAATGCCATTAAGTTCACCGTCTTGTGTTCTGCCAATTTTTCCATCTGTCGGTTCGGGTGTGTTTCTATCCAAACCAAATTTTTGCAACGCAATACTATTAGCAACTAACGTATGACAATCGTTAGAAAAAAGGATTACCGGTCGCTGAGTATTGAGTTTATCCAGATCGAAGCGTGTAATATCGGTACCAATTGGTAACACTTCTTGCCTTAACCAGCCTCGAACTTGTAGCCATTGTGTGCTATTATTCTGACTGTCTTTATCCAAGTGTTTTTGAATAATTGCTAAAGTATCCTCAACGGTTAAACTTTGATAATTCAAATTACATGAGGTCAATTGCATGCCACCCCAAAAAGTATGAAGGTGTGAGTCGATTATCCCCGGCATCATCGTTTTACCATGAAGATCGTAAATTGCTGTATCATTATCAACATAGTGATGGCTATTTATTTTATCTGTGGAGCCTGTTGCTATTATGTAACCATTTTTGATTGCTATCGCTTCACAAACTGTATCTTTTTTATCTGCTGTATAAATATAGCCATTAATATAAATAACATCAGCTTTAACCATTATTTTTGATTCCTTAAATAAAGAACGATATAAAAGGTGAACGATACCAGATTTATAAAAAATTTGTCAAATGCAATAATTTTCTTTATTGTGTAAAACGATTATGCTACATATAATCTCTATAGTTACAGCGTCACAAGGTGAACAAATGAAATATCAACAACTCGAAAACCTTGAATGTGGTTGGAAGTGGCACTATTTAGTAAAAAAACATCTAGAGGGCGAGCCAATAACTCGTTATATTGAAAAAAGTGCTGCTCAACATGCCGTAAATGAATTATTACTGTTAGAACATAATCCAACAAGCGTTGTTGATTGGATAAAATCGCATTTGAATCCCGATTTAGATAATCGCATGAAGCAGACTATACGGGCAAAACGAAAACGACATTTTAACGCAGAACAACAATATACACGGAAGAAGTCCATCGATTTGGAGTTTTTAGTTTGGCAACGCTTAGCGAATTTAGCTAAACGCCGTGGTTGTACGTTGTCACAAACCATTACGCAACTTATTGAAGATGCTGAGCAAAAAGAACAATATGCGACAAAAGTATCAACAATAAAAGATGATTTACTGTCACTTCTTGATGTGAAGCGTAACAGTAAATAACACAAACTACAGGATAAATAGGTTTAATTATGGGAAAATCCCTTGTTATTGTGGAATCACCAGCTAAAGCAAAAACAATTAATAAATATCTTGGCAAAGAGTATGTTGTAAAATCAAGTGTGGGGCATATTCGAGATTTACCCGTTAGTGGTAGTAGCCAACGCGCTGAGAAAACGACTAAAGATAAAGCCGAGAAGAAAGTAAAACGCTCAGAAAAAGAAGCGTTAGTCAGTCGCATGAGCGTAGATCCTTATCATGGTTGGAAAGCACATTATGAGATTCTACCCGGTAAGGAACGTGTTGTATCAGAACTTAAAAAATTGGCTAAAGATGCCGATATGATTTACCTCGCAACCGACTTGGATAGAGAAGGGGAAGCTATAGCCTGGCATTTAAAAGATGTGATTGGTGGCGATGACAATAAGTACCGTCGTGTAGTATTTAACGAAATTACGAAAACAGCCATTAAAAATGCATTTAATAAACCATCTATGTTAGATATGGATCGGGTAAATGCTCAGCAGGCTCGTCGCTTTATGGATCGGGTTGTGGGCTTTATGCTTTCGCCATTACTTTGGAAAAAAGTGGCTCGAGGTTTATCTGCGGGGCGTGTCCAATCGGTTGCTGTTAGACTTGTCGTTGAACGTGAGCGTGAAATTCATGCCTTTATTCCCGAAGAGTATTGGGATCTGTATGCTGATTTAATGACGCAGAATAAAGCGCAATTAACGTTACAAGTGACACATTATAAAAATGAAGCATTTGAGCCAAAAGATAAAATAGCGATCGATATTGCATTGGCTGAACTTAATAAAAGCCAGTACCATGTTACCAATATTGAAGAAAAACCAACCAAAAGCAATCCGACAGCACCTTTTATTACTTCCACTTTGCAACAAGCAGCAAGTACCCGTTTAGGGTTTGGTGTTAAAAAGACGATGATGTTAGCTCAGCGTCTTTATGAAGCAGGTTACATCACCTATATGCGTACGGATTCAACCAATTTAAGTCAAGATGCATTGACTATGGTGCGTGATTATATTGGTCAGAATTTTGGGGATAAATACCTGCCAAAATCTGCCAATGTTTACAGCAGTAAAAAGAATTCGCAAGAAGCACATGAAGCCATTCGTCCATCTGATGTAACAATACTGGCTGATAAGCTTAGCGATGTTGACGCTGATGCGTGCAAACTCTATCAGCTTATTTGGCGACAGTTTGTTGCTTGTCAAATGACCGCTGCCGAATACAATTCCACCACAATCACCGTAAAAGCGGGAGATTTTATTTTAAAAGCGAAGGGACGTACATTACGCTTTGATGGTTGGACAAAAGTGCAACCTCAATTATCAAAAAATAGTGACGATAAAATTTTACCGACGGTTAATGTTAATGACAAATTGGATTTAATTAGCTTAAATCCGAATCAACACTTTACTAAACCACCTGCACGTTATAATGAAGCGTCATTAGTAAAAGAGCTTGAAAAGCGTGAAATAGGGCGACCATCAACTTATGCAACGATCATTTCAACTATTCAAGATCGGGGCTATGTACGTTTAGATAATCGTCGTTTTTATGCTGAAAAGATTGGTGAAATTGTTACAGATCGCTTAAATGAGAATTTTAATGATCTTATGAGCTATGATTTCACGGCACGCATGGAAGATGCACTGGATGAAATTGCCAATAAAAAACAAGAATGGCGAGAAGTACTCGATCAGTTTTTTAGTGATTTTAGTAAACATCTGGAAATTGCTGAACAAACGCCAGACAAAGGAGGAATGCAATTAAATCCTTTAGTCTTAACGCCAGAAATAACCTGTCCAAATTGTGGACGTGAAATGGGCATTAAAACGGCTGGAACGGGTGTGTTCCTTGCTTGTTCCGGTTATGCATTACCGCCTAAAGAGCGTTGTAAGCAAACAATTAACTTAATCCCTGAACATGAAACCCTAAATATTTTAGAAGAGTCAGAAACAGCCGAAACTGATGCGTTAAGAGCTCGTAAGCGTTGTCCTAAATGTCATACGGCAATGGATAGTTATCTGCTTGATAATGAGCGAAAACTGCATATTTGTGGTAATAATCCAATTTGTGATGGATCGCTTGTTGAAAAAGGTAACTTCAAAGTCAAAAGCTATGAAGGCCCTATTATTGAATGTGAAAAATGTGGATCTGAAATGCATCTCAAATCAGGACGTTTTGGTCTATACATGGGATGTACCAATCCAGATTGTAAAAATACGCGTAAGATCTTAAAAAATGGTGATGTTGCACCACCAAAAGAGGATCCGGTCGATTTGCCTGAACTTAAATGTACTAAGTCAGATGCACACTTTGTACTACGTGATGGTGCATCGGGAATCTTTCTGGCTGCACACAATTTTCCAAAATCAAGGGAAACACGTGCACCATTGATTGAAGAGTTACAGCGTTTTAAAGATCGTTTACCCGAAAAATTTATGTATTTAACTGAAGCACCAAGTAAAGATCCTGATGGTAACCCATCAATTGTGCGTTTTAGTCGTAAAAGCAAACAGCAATATGTCACATCAGAAGTAAATGGCAAATCAACTGGTTGGGTAATGCAATACGTCGACGGCAAATGGATCAATAGTAAAAAATAGGTAAGAACGCCTGAATGATTGTTAATATCATTCAGGTTAAGTATACGTTTTAGTATAAAGTCGTGGGTTCGTTTGTGCTAAAGTGTGAAAGGAATTACCTTATAATTTCCCTCTTTTTTAATACGTATTAATCAAGAGGGAAGTGTATAGAGTTAAAGGAGCCTTTGTCATGAAATTGCAACAATTACGTTATATTGTCGAAGTGGTGAACAACGATCTCAATGTTTCGCTAACGTCCGAAAAACTTTATACATCGCAGCCTGGTATAAGCAAACAGATTAAATTATTAGAGGATGAATTAGGCGTCCAAATTTTTACCCGTGTAGGAAAACATCTTTCAGAAGTGACACCGGTAGGCGAAAAAATCATTGCATTAGCTAAAGAAATCCTCAATAAATCAAAAGATATCAAAATCATTGCTAAAGAGTTCAGTCAGCCAAATCAAGGTTCTTTAACCATCACAACAACCTATACGCAAGCCCGTTACACCTTGCCAGTTGTCATCCAAAAGTTCATGCAACAATATCCGCATATTATTTTGCATATGGAGCAAGGGTCTTCTCAACAATGTCTATTGCAAGCGCAAACCGGTCAAGCTGATTTTGCGATAATTACCGATCTTTCGCAGTTAAGTGATGATATGATCGCTTTACCTTGCTACCATTGGAATCAAGCTGTGATTGTCATGAAGGATCATCCTTTGGCTAAAAGTAATATAATTTCAATTGAAGAGTTATCAAAATATCCTTTAGTCAGCTATGATTTTTCTAATGATGGATCAGATTTAAATCAGGCATTTATTAATGCCAAACAATTACCCAATATTGTATTTAGCACAACCGATGCGGATTTAATTAAAACTTATGTTAAATTGGGTGTAGGGGTTGGCATTGTGGCGAAAATGGCAGTCAATGAAAACATCGATAGCGATTTTGTCGTGCTTAATGCTGGCCATATATTTCCTTATAGTACGACTTATATTGCCTTTGCTCGATCACTCTTTTTACGTAGCTATATGTACGATTTCATCAGTCAATTTTCACCCCATTTAAATAGACAAACGGTTGATAGACTGATTCTTTGTGATAACAATGTTGAAGTACAAGCTATGTTTAATGGTGTGAAATTGCCAATTTGTTAGGTCATTGATGACTGACATTCGGTAAATTATTCCGAATAAATATTGAGTAAAGTGCGAGGTTTTCGCACTTTATTGTATCGTTTTATTTGTGTCTAGCTTTTAGTATACCAATAACATCTTGAAGGGACAGATTTTGATCTTGTAATAAAACTAACAAATGATAGATCAGATCCGCTGACTCATTTTTAAGTTCTTCTCGGTCATGTACGGTGGCAGCCAGCGCGGTTTCAACGCCTTCTTCGCCCACTTTTTGCGCTATACGCTTGGTGCCATCATGATAAAGTTTTGCGGTATACGATGACTGAGGATCGGCATTTTTACGTGCAGCAAGCAACTGTTCTAATTGATATAAAAACCCCCATTCCGTTTTAGCCTTAGCAAAGCAACTGTTGCTACCGGTATGACACGTAGCGCCAATTGGATCAACTAAAATCAGTAGGGTATCGTTATCACAATCGGTTGAAATGCTTTTTACATTTAAAAAATGTCCTGAGGTTTCGCCTTTCGTCCATAGTCGATTTTTAGTTCGTGAATAGAAAGTTACTTTACCAGTAGTTTGGGTTTGTTTAAGGGCTTCTGGCGTCATGTAGCCAAGCATTAACACATCACCTGAAACATAGTGTTGAATAATAACAGGCATTAAGTTATTCACTTTTTGCCAATCAAGCTGACTCGCGTCTAATTGGTTGTCTGAATTGGAAACTAACATAATCGAATCTCTACTCCGTGGTTAGCTAAATACTGTTTAAGTTCTGCAATATTAATAATTTGTTTATGAAATACTGACGCTGCCAAAGCACCATCCACACCAGCATCTTGAAAAGCATCTAAAAAGTGCGCCATTGTGCCTGCACCACCTGAAGCAATTAATGGAACTTGGCAAACTTTGCGTATCGCTTTAAGTTGTTTAAGATCATACCCATGACGAACGCCATCTTGATTCATCATATTGAGTACGATTTCACCGGCGCCTCGTTTCTGCACTTCCTTAACCCAATCTAGGGTATTCCATTTGGTTGCAACGGTACGTTTTTCATCTCCCGTAAATTGATAGACATGGTAGTTGTCAGTTTCTTGGTCGTACCAAGTATCAATCCCAACTACAATACACTGCACACCATAACAATTGGCTAACTCTGTAATTAAATCGGGGTTAGCTAAAGCAGGGGAGTTAATCGATATTTTATCCGCACCAAAGGTTAATATTTGCCCAGCATCTTCGACGGTTTTAATACCGCCAGCTACACAAAAAGGAATATCAATCACTTCTGCAACTTTGGCAACCCAACTTTTATCGACCACACGCCCGTCAGAAGATGCTGTTATGTCATAAAAAACCAGCTCGTCAGCACCTTCTTCAGCATATCTTTTGGCTAGAGGTACAATATCGCCGATGATCTCATGATTGCGAAACTGTACCCCTTTGACCACTTGACCGTCACGAACATCTAAACAAGGGATTATCCTTTTTGCCAGCATGAAATTGCCTCCTGAACTGTAAATTTACCTTCAAGCAATGCTCGACCGACAATCACACCGGCAACACCACTTTCTTGTAGTGCTTGTACGTCTGTTAATTGTCCGATTCCCCCCGATGCTTGAAACGCGATTTGTGGAAATTGTTGACTTATTTCTTGATAAAGTTTGACATTGGAACCACTAAGTGTCCCATCTTTAGATATATCGGTACAAAGCACATGTTTCAAACCATAAGGTAGATAATCGTCAATTACCTGCTCAAGTGTTTGGTTCGAATTCTCTTGCCAACCATGAATAGCGACATATTTGTTACCTTGCTCATCAATTCGTACATCGAGCGCTAACACTAATGCATCTGCACCATAAGTGTTAAACCATTGCTTAACGAGTTGAGGTTGTTTAATGGCTGTTGAACCGATGACTACTCGAGTGGCGCCTGCGGCAAGTAGGGCTTTGATATCCTCTTCTGTACGGATACCACCACCAACTTGAACAGGAACTTGTACACCTGCAATTAAGGTTTGAATCAAGGATATTTGGCGTGCATTGGGATCTTTTGCGCCGGTTAAATCAACAAGATGTAATAGCTTGGCTCCTTGGTTTTGATAGTCTTGTAATCTCAGTAGTGGGTTATTGCCATAATCACGTTTGAGATCATAATCACCTTGATGTAATCGAACAACGGCGCCATCAATTAGATCCAGTGCAGGTATGATAGTAGGATAGGCATTCATGACTACATCTCCAGAAAGTTTTTGAGCAATTTTGCACCGGCTAAGCCAGAACGCTCGGGATGAAATTGAACACCGTAAAAGTTGTCTTTTTGCACGGCAGAGGTAAAGTTTTCGCCGTAATTGGTTTCTGCAATAGTTGCTGAGCATAATGGCATCGCGTATCCATGAACAAAGTAAAAATAAGCACCATCTGGAATATCTCGAAATAGATGATGTCCGGCTTTCGGGTAGACTTTATTCCACCCCATATGAGGCAGTGGTAGTCCACAATCGGGGATTTTAATGACTTTTTCGTTTATTATTCCTAATGTGTCAACATGACCTTCATTACTATATTGAGCCAATAATTGCATGCCTAAACAAATGCCTAAAACAGGTTGGGTACACACTTTAATAAGCTCGACTAAGTTGCGTTCTTTTAATTTCTGCATTGCAGCTGAAGCTGAACCAACACCCGGTAAGAAAAGCTTATCAGAGTTAAGCACGATATCAGGTTCCAGACTGATAATAGGTTGGTATCCTAATCTTTCAATCGCATATTTAACTGAAGAAAGATTAGCGCAACCCGTATCTAAAATCACAATGTTCATTACAACACTCCTTTTGAACTGGGTAATCTGTCACTTTCGATTTTGATCGCTTGTTTTAACGTTCGGGCAAAAGCTTTAAATAGACTTTCCACTTTATGATGATCGTTATCGCCTTCGGTTTCGATATGAAGGGTAATACCCATGGCATAACTTATGGAGTAAAAAAAGTGTTCAACCATTTGTGTACTCATATCGCCCACTTTTTGATGAGAAAATTGCGCATTGAATTTCAAATAAGGACGACCAGATATATCCATTGAACATTTCGCTAAACATTCATCCATAGGAATTACCGACGCATAGCGAGCAATACCTCGTTTATCGCCAAGGGCAATTTTCAATGCTTCGCCTAAAGCAAGTCCTGTGTCTTCAATAGTATGATGATCATCAACATGCAAATCACCTTTAACTTGGATATTAAGCTTAATTCCTCCATGGGTCGCAATTTGGTCAAGCATATGATCAAAAAAACCAATGCCAGTATTGATTTGGCTTCCACCTTGTCGGTCTAACCAAACTTCAACCAGTATGTTAGTTTCTTTGGTGTGTCGTTCGACTTTTGCATAACGATCGGCTGTGGTTAATCGTTGCGCAATCTCGCTCCAATTTAAATGTGTTGGGTGATAATGGAGTCCATTAATTCCCATATTTTCAGCGAGTTGCATGTCTGTGACCCTGTCACCTATAACATAACTATTGGTTTTGTCTAATTTACCGCTAGACAAATAAGGTAGCACTAATTGAATTTTGGGTTTTCGACATTGGCAATTATCTTCAGGAAAATGCGGACAGATAAGTACTTCTTCAAAGTTCACGCCTTGTGATTGAAAGATTTGCATCATTAGATTATGTGGACCATCAAAATCAGCTTGTGGGTAACGACTGGTTCCTAGTCCATCTTGATTGGTCACCATGACCAATTTAAAGCCTGCGGCTTGTAGTTTGAGTAACGCCGGTATGACATTAGGCTCAAAAGCAAGCTTTTCAAAACGATCAACTTGGAAATCAATAGGCGGTTCAGTAATTAAGGTACCATCCCGATCGATAAATAAATATTTTTGTAACATGATGACTCCTATTCTATCGTTTTAAGTGCTGTTATAACCGCATCACATTCAATTTGAGTTCCAATGGAAATGCGTATAATGTTTTTTTGACCCATTGATTTACTTTGATCGCGTAAAATAATTCCTTGATTCCAAAGGTTATTAAAGACATCTTTATCATCTTGAAATTTAACACACAAATAGTTAGACCAGCTTGGGTAAACTTTTTCAACCAGGGATAATTGGGTGAGTTGATCGGCAAATTTTTGTTTTTGGTCATTAAGGTATTGAACATTTAACTTCATCGTATTGATACCGTCTTTACTCAGTGCTTGTGCGGCAATATCTGCTACAGGTGTGGCTAATGGATAAGGGGCAATCACTTTTTGTAGAGTATCAATGACGGATTTGTTCGCAATCGTAAATCCACAGCGTAACCCTGCTAATGCAAATGCTTTAGATAAAGTCCGTAAAATCACTAAGTGTGGATAATTAGTTAGCCAGCTGACTACCGATGATTGTGGTGAAAATTCAATATAAGCTTCATCAATAACAACTAAAGCACGGTCTTGGGCCATATTAAGCAGGGATTTAATATCTTCAGCGTTGATTAAATTACCAGTGGGGTTATTCGGTGAACAGACATAAATTAACTTAACATTCTCAAGATTTTGTTCAATACCGTTAAGATCGAGTTGCCAATCTTTTGTTGTCGGAACGATCTTAGTTTTTATACCCAATGTTTCTGCACTAACTTGGTACATACCATATGTCGGCGGACAATATAAAATACTATCTTGTTCAGGCTCGCAAAATGCTCGCATCAAAAGTTCAATTGCTTCATCTGCTCCTCGACTGACAAGTAATTGATCGGGTTGTACACCGGCATATTGTGCATAGCCCCTAATTACTTGCTGTGGTTGCGGTTCCGGATAACGATTTAATGTTTGCTGTGTTAACTCAAAATGTGGCGCAACAGGGTATTCATTTGCATTAAGCCAAACATCACCTTGACCGCCAATACGTCTGGCGGATTGGTAGGGTGTCAATTTTTGTACATTTTTTCTCACTAATTGATTAATATCCATTGGCTATACCTACCTTTGATTAGTTTGATTTAATACTGCTAAACGCAATGTAACTGCTTGTTTGTGTGCTGTGAGGTGTTCTGCTTGCGCCATTAGTTCTACTGCGTTACCAATGGCTTTTAACCCATCAGGTGTTAACTTTTGAACTGTCATCCGTTTTTGAAAGTCAGCTAATCCTAAACTTGAGTAGGTAGCAGTGTAACCATAAGTCGGTAATACATGGTTAGTACCCGACGCATAATCGCCAGCTGATTCAGGCGACCAATCACCAAGAAAAATAGAGCCAGCACTGGTTATCTGCTCGACAAGTTCATCGGCATTTTGGGTTTGAATGATTAAATGTTCTGGCCCATAACGGTTACTGATTGCAACGCATTGTTCTAAATCTTGAGTGACAATAAGTCGACTTTCTTGTAACGCTTTCTCGGCAATAGCTTGCCGTGATAATTGTGCAAGCTGCTTATCGACTTCTAATGATACTGCTTGAGCCAGTTTTTCATCAGGAGTAAGAAGTACAACTTGTGAATCCGGACCATGTTCAGCTTGTGATAACAAATCAGCAGCAATAAATGCAGGATTAGCTGAACTATCTGCAATAACGAGCACTTCGGATGGCCCCGCAGGCATATCAATTGCAGCACCATCAAGGCGTTGGCTAACCTGACGTTTTGCTTCTGTTACATAAGCATTACCGGGGCCAAAAATTTTGTCTACTTTAGGCACAGACTCTGTACCAAATGCCATGGCAGCAATAGCTTGGGCACCACCTAGTTGATAAATTTCGGTAACGCCACACAGCTCAGCGGCATATAAGATCTCATCCGCTATTGGTGGGGGGGAACAAAGTATCACTTTGCGACAACCTGCAATATTAGCAGGTATGGCAAGCATCAATACGGTAGATAACAACGGCGCAGATCCCCCTGGAATATAGAGCCCAACTGAATTGATTGGTCGGGTTACAAGTTGACATGTAATGCCGGGCATTGTTTCAACAGTTACTGTCTGTTTAACCTGCGCTTGATGAAATTTTTTAATATTGCCAACAGCTAATTGCATAGCTTGTTTTAAATCAGGATTAACCCGATCGATTGCCATTTTAATTTCACTGTTGCTTAATTTAATCTGATTAATTTGAACTTTATCAAACTTGTTACTTAAGGCTTTTAACGCTTCGTCACCATATTGCTTAACTTGATCTAAAATATCTGCAACAGATTGACTAATTGAGTCTGATGCAGTCATAGCTGGACGAGTCAATAAAGCGGTTTGTTCTTGTTCTGAACATTGTTGCCAATAAGAGAGTTTCATACTTTACTCCATCATTTTTTCAATTGGTAATACAAGAATTGAGCTTGCACCTAATGCTTTTAGCTTTTCCATGGTTTCCCAAAATAGCGATTCACTACTAACCATATGTAACGCGACTCGATTTTGTTCGCCAGTTAGCGGTAATATTGTTGGATTTTCAGCACCCGGTAACAAGGCAACCACTTGATCTAATACCTGTGTTGGGGCATGCAACATAATATATTTGGATTCGCGAGCTTGGATTACCCCTTGAATACGTGTCATGACTTTATCAATCAGCGCTTGCTTAATTGCTGGCATTTCGCCTTGTCGTTGAATTAAACATGCTTTGGATTGATAGATAATTTCGATTTCTTGTAAACCATTTGCCTCAAGGGTGGCGCCACTTGAAACTAAATCACAAATAACATCAGCTAATCCTGCTCGAGGGGCAACTTCCACCGACCCGTTTAACAAACAAGTTTTAAATGTCACATTGTATTCAGCAAGATAACGACGAAGTAGGTGAGGATAAGTGGTGGCAATACGCAGATTATTTAAACATTCAGGGCCGGTATAATCGAAATCGCGCGGGGCAGCAATGGATAACCGACAACCACCAAAATCTAAACGACGTAATTTTTTGTACTGAGGATTTTGCCCTTCCGCTTGTCTATCAAGTACTTCTTCTTCTAAAACATTTTCACCCACGATACCAATATCGACCACACCGTCGATAACCAGACCGGGAATATCGTCGTCACGAACACGTAAAATATCGATTGGCATATTCTCAGCAAATGCGATTAAGCGTTGTTCTTGAAGATTAATTTTAATGCCACACTGTGCCAGCAATTTTTTTGATTCATCACTTAAACGACCAGATTTTTGCATCGCAATGCGTAAACGCGAATTATCCAACATATTATTCTCCAACTTATCCAAAAAATTTATAAACCACAAACAAAAAACCCTCGGAAGTTTGATCTTCCGAGGGTTTTCTATTTGCTTTCGCGATATCACCGGAAGACCAAATGTCTTCCAGCACCAATCGCCCGAAGACTATTCAGGAATGATGGTGATGATGATGTTTAGTAATAAAAGCGCAAAAACAATTCATAAAATAAAAACCATTAAGTTGATTTATTAATCTAATTTCTGAACAAAATATAACATAAAAAGTCTGCTCGCAACTGTTTTTTTGTTTTTTTATTAAATTTTTGTAAATTTAAATTCTGTTTCAACAACGTATAAATTGTTTCTATCACAAAGCGATATCATCTTAATTTTTCGAAATTTATAGAGTATATTTTTCAGCCTGATTATTGGGTGATAATTTTTTCAATTGATGACTAACTTTATAACGACAATAATGTTCTATCTTTTCCAAAAAAAGGGTTAGTTCAAATTTATCAAAGCAACTTTTTATAAAATAGCACCCGTCGCCGGTGATTTTGTAAAATTCGATAATTTGATTGTAAGATTTAACGGTATTTTCAAATGAATTGAATTGGTTAGAACTCATATAAATGGTAATAAACTGTAAATAATCGGTTTTTTTATCAATAGTAAATCTTTCAATAATGCCACAAGTTTGCATTGTTAAAACTCGTTGACCTACGGCCTGACCAGTCAAAAAAACTTTTTCACCAATTTCTTTCCATGATTGACGGCTATCTTTGGTCAATTCATCTAGTATTGCACGATCTTTTTTGTCCATTTTTTCACTTTGAAAGTTGCCAGTAATGAATGCTTTCATCTTGCTATGTTAATGATAAGAGGATTATCGCATAATTCGTCATCTATATGTACTAAGGAGTAAAAAATGAAACAAGCGTTGATCATCATCGATGTACAAAATGATTATTTTCCGGAAGGAAAATTTCCTTTAATCAATACGGAAAGTGCATTAACCAACACGTTGCACCTACAACATGATTTTAGAATAAAAAAATTACCTATCTTTTATATTCAGCATTTTAAACAAGGTAGTAATGCTGATTTTTTTGTTAAAGATAGTGTTGGTGCTGAACTTCACCCTAAATTATTACCAATTAGTGAAGAGAATGAATTGATTATACAAAAATCTTATCCCAATAGTTTTTATCAGACTGATTTACACCAAAAATTACAACAATACTCAGTCAAACAACTGGTCATTTGTGGCATGATGAGCCATATGTGTGTGGATTCAACTACTCGATGTGCCAATGAACTTGGTTATCAACCGATATTAATTCATGATGCATGTACAAACCGTGATCTTGAATTTAATGATGAAATCATCCCCGCTAAAAAAGTCCATTATAGCTTTATGTCAGCATTGGCAGGATTTGCAAACGTTATCAATTGTCATGAGTTCATACAAAAAAAGATAGATTAAATTTTGAAAAAACAGAATGATTTGATTGAATGTCAAAGGCGCTGGAAAAACTCTCTATTATTTAATACTGCCAACGAAATAAGTTTATTTTATTGATTATATTTCAGGAAGATATCGTTTATGTTTATGATATCTTCCTAATCAATTATTGCATCAATAAAAACGATTTATTCAAACGACTATTCAATAAGTTCAGAATATTTTTGACCTAAAACGCTATAACGACCATTGCCTAATAGTGCAAGACTAAAAGCGGTAATGACCATAAAAGCAGGGTATTCCCAACCACCACCGGTATTACTGAATGTCCATCCATTATTAAAATGGATAACGGTGATAATGAGTAATTCAATAATGGCTAAAATAGCAATGACACGAGTTAATATACCAACTAACAGTAATGCACCGCCACCAATTTCAAAGACAATGGCGATATAACCAACAAAATCGGGAAATCCAAGTGATTCAAAATATTGTGCTGTACCAGAGGGTGTAAAGACGAGTAACTTAGTGAAACCATGAACCAAAAACATAACACCTAAAGCAATACGTAAAAATAGAGCAGCCAGATCAGTTTGATTTTGTCTCATTTTTATTTTTCCTATATTAAGTTAGAAAATAACTTCAATTGATAATCGTAAAAAATTATAAACAATGCTATTACTTGGTTAAAAATAGGATAATACAACATAGATTGTCTCATAAACGGTAATAGTTAGTAAAGTTATACCTGTTCGATTTATAAAACATTATCTGAATGAAAAGATGAATTTGTTTTTTTCTGGCAAGCTTTACATTTATCAAATCGTTTTTATTAAATCATCAATCAAATAGGTAAAAAATGTGATTATTTTAATTGCTAGTCAAAATACGATTTTTTAAATCAATGCGTTAATATTATTGATTACTAAAGTTATATTCGTGATGGTGTATTTCATCCTTAATTGTTATAAAACAATGAGCGGAATATTGTCATCGATTTAAACGTATATGGTGAAAACTTTATTCCCTGCGTTGCGTTATCATCGCAATAATACATTAAACTGTTAAATTGATAATGTAATGGTAAAAAGCGCAGTTTTATCTGAAAAGTTTGTGATACAATGCCTTAACTATACTTAATGATTCATTTCTAACGTTAAATAATTAATACTCTCTTTTCTAACTTTAAATATTTAATACGATTCCAGTCCTTTTAAAGATTACTATTTTATGCATATCGTTCAATAAATTATTGGAGTAATACTAAAATGAATTACTATGATTTTTTAGTCATTGCCTTAAAATTATTGGTTGTCTTTATTTGCATTATTTTGTTTTTAAAAATTACCGGAAAAACATCGTTGTCTCAAATGTCGAGTATCGATTTTATTGGTAACATGATTTTGGGGGGTATTGCAGGCGGTATTATCTATAACCCTAAATTAACCGTTTATGATTTTTTAATTGTATTACTCATGTGGACGGCAATAATGTACACCTCGAATTATCTGAAAAAAAATAGCCAAAATGCCAAAGCCTTTATTGTTGGTAATCCGATCGTATTAATGGATAAAGGCAAAATAAAATTGGATGCTTTCACATCAGTAAATCTGGATATATCAAGCTTTGCCGTACTATTGCGGATGAAAAATGTCTTTAATATCAATTCTGTTGAAAAAGCGATTTTGGAGCCTAATGGACAATTAACGGTCGTTAAAAAAGGGGATAAAGATATTTCTGCTATCGTCTTAGAAAATGAAAAACCAAGAAATGATGTTTTAGAGGATTTGGGTAAAAGTGAGGCATGGTTAAAATCGAGATTATCTCGGCAGGGGTATAAAACTTATCAAGGTTTGTACTGTGTTGAATATTATAATCGACGCTTATATGTGATTCCTAGTGATTCTGTGGATTAAATGATTCAGATCAATAATTTAACCATTTCGTTAAGGGTTAATAACCGTGAATCAAAATCTTGATTTAATTGCTATAAAGCGGAGAATTGTTTAACGATTTAGTCACAAAACTTTTTACATCAAAGTCTATCAACGTATCTTGTAGCTTTTCGGCTTCTGCCTTTGATTGACATTGCGTAAAAACACAAGCGCCCGTACCAGTTAATCGTGTTGGAGCAAATTGCGAAAGATGAGTAATGATTGCGTTTACTTTTGGATAACGCTTGCGCACCACCACTTCACAATCGTTACTAAATTGATCTAAGGATAGCAATTCATCAACGCTTCGAACAGGTGTATCTCGCTTAAGATCAGGATCGTTAAACACCTTGACTGTTGAGATTGCAGTATTAGGGTAGGTGACCAAATACCAATATTCCGGAAATTCAACCGATTGCAACTGATCGCCAATTCCTTGTGCTAATGCTGTGTGACCATAGATAAAAATTGGTACATCGGCACCGATATTACGACCAATCTCGATCAATGTTTGGCGTGATAAATTAAGATTCCATAATTGATTAAGTGCAACTAACGTCGTTGCGGCATTCGATGATGCGCCACCCAGCCCACCACCCATAGGAATTATTTTATCAATCGCAATATCAATCCCTAACTCATGTCGGCCAGTATAAGATTTTAATCGTTGGGCTGCGAGAGTAATTAAATTTTTATCTGAAGGGATATCACTAAATTGAGTGACTAAATTAATCTTATCATCCTCACGAAGATTGAAAGATAATCTGTCACTCATATCGATAAATTGAAATAGTGTTTGTAAATTATGATAATTATCAGGACGACGCCCAGTAATATATAAAAATAAATTTAATTTAGCGGGTGAAAGCCATTGATACATGAAAAATCCTTATTACCGTAAAATCCAATTATCAATTTTTAAGCGTACTCGTTCATTATCATGATTAAGTTCGATCATTGCGGGTAAATCTACCGATTTATTATTAAAAGTTTTCGTCATGTAATTCGATATTCTTAATAGCCACTTTTTGTCTTGTTGCAAAAATTCGGTTAATGCTAAACGCCCCGAATTATCGATTTTATCGTTGATACTGTCGTTAGAAAATCCCTTAAGCCAATTATGTAATGAATTTAAAGGCACATCGATCCTGGCGATTTTATTCATCAAACTTTCAACATTATAATCAGTATAATGCTTGCCATTTTTGTCGATCACTTCAGCATAATTTGGTTCTGCAATTAGTGTTAAAATGTTGGTTCCAACAGGTGTAGTAAGTTTGATTTCATAACGATCTATCGATTTTTGAACAATAAAAAAACGTCCATAACTTCGAGAGTTTTCACTAAAATGAGCAATACTTCCATTAACTTGAAATGCATTTATTTGCTTAAGATCTTGTTGGTGAAGTTGCCATTGTTCTTCAATGGTTGCTGTGTCTTTATGTTTGGTAACTTGACAGGCTGTAAGTAACAAAGGCAGTAAGATCAAAGCGTATTTAAATTTAAACATAATTGCCTCTTCAATGTTAATCAATAATAGGTAAAACATTATAACTGATTATTAAAAGAATAAAAAAGGTAATGAGAAATTAACGTTTTCAAATTTTCATGTATAATAACCTGTTATAAAGGTGCTATAAATCGTCATATCTTACAAACAATTATATAAGAAAATTGCAATGTCAATCACTATATTAGGTGTCAATCATAAAACGGCACCCGTGTCGCTGAGAGAAAAACTCGCTTTTCCCAATGAAATTATTGATAAAGCATTATACAGCTTATATCAACACCCTTTAGTTGAAGGATGTGTGATCTTATCAACCTGTAATCGCACAGAAATTTATCTTAGCTTTGAGCACCAAATTGACTATTTAAACTTAAAACAATCTGTAGAAAGCTGGCTAGGGCAGTTTCATCATATTGACATTCAACATTATCACGACATGCTTTATTGGAAACAAGGACAGCAGGCAGTTGAACACTTAATGTCTGTTGCATGTGGTATTGATTCAA
Organism: Gilliamella sp. B3801; assembly: GCF_026536645.1. Taxonomy (NCBI): domain Bacteria; kingdom Pseudomonadati; phylum Pseudomonadota; class Gammaproteobacteria; order Orbales; family Orbaceae; genus Gilliamella; species Gilliamella sp. B3801. Next base: position 163,548 of record NZ_JAFNNR010000002.1, on the reverse strand, counting down.
TGGTGCTTGGAGAACCCCAAATATTAGGTCAAGTTAAACAAGCTTATTGTTATGCCCAGCAAAATAATAGCTTGTCACTTAAATTAGAAAAGCTATTTCAAACGGTATTTCGTGTAGCGAAAATAGTACGAACAGAAACGAAAATAGGCTCAAACACGGCTTCCGTTGCTTATGCCGCTTGTCTTATAGCCCGAAATCTATTTAAAACAACGCAAAATTTAAATGTGATGTTAGTTGGGGCGGGTGACACAATTGAACTTATTGCTCGTTATTTAAAACCTCATCGATTCAATCATGTCATTGTAGCTAATCGAACTCGAGAAAAAGCCCTTAAACTAACCGCACTTATCGATGCCGAAATTATCTCTTTACCTGATATTGCAAATCGTCTTAAAGATGTAGATATTGTCATAAGTTCAACAGCGAGTCCGCTACCTATTATTGGTAAAGGAATGGTAGAGCGAAGTTTATTGGCAAGAAATAACCGTCAAATGCTGTTTATTGATTTAGCGGTTCCTCGAGATGTAGAAGAAGAGATCAGTAAACTTGACCATGTACATCTTTATTCGGTCGATGATTTGCAAAAAACAGTTGAGAACAATCTACAACAACGAATGGTAGCAGCTCAAGAAGCACAACACATTATTCGAGAGCAAGCCGAACATTTTTTAGATTGGTTAAAAACGCGTTCTGTGATTGATTATGTAAAACAGTATCGTCAAAATGCTGAAAGTATACAACGTGAACAAGAAGAAAAAGCTTTAAATGCATTTCGGCAAGGTGAGAATATTGAAGATGTGCTTGCTGAATTTTCACGTCGGCTAACCAACAAACTGATTCATGCACCAACCCAAACATTACTCAATGCATCAACACATGATTGTGATGACTGCTTTAAAATTCTGTGCAAAGGATTTGGTTTAAAAGGGCATTAACTAACATATATTATTTGTTTACAGGAAATATAACGTATTGGATCAGATTGAATTTTTTGATATACCCAGTCCATGTAAGCGTGTTTGCGAAACCGATAAACAAGGGTATTGTATAGGCTGTTATCGGTCAAGAGAAGAACGTTTCAGCTGGTTAAGCTATACTGATAAACAAAAAAAGGAAGTATTACGTTTGTGTCTACAACGTGCTTATAAGCGTCGTTATTTAGCCATGCTTCAGCAAAAATTTCCGTCTAAACAACGCTCATCACAAGTTGAGCTTGATTTAATAGAATAATTTTATGCGCTTTATCATACAATATCTTGTAATCTTGACTTAGTCAGAGTAGGATTTTTAGGCATTAGGTTAGGTAAGATTTAATCACAATAGTTAATTTAATCGAGATTTTAAAAATGAAAATGTGTATTGCATGTGGCATGCCAATGACTTCAATTGCTGATTATCCTTTGCATGATCTATCTAAAAATTATTGTAAATATTGTGCCAATCAGGATGGTACCATGAAAACCTTTGACCAAAAATGGCATGAAGTGACTTTACGGTATGCCAATAACCATAATATTGACTATTCGATAGCAAAACAAACTGCTTATACTATTTTGAAAAAATTACCGGCGTGGAAGCGTCGTTGGTAGTTGATTTTTTAGGCATTCAAAGCACATTATCATAATATCAGTTGCAGTTATTGCAAAGCTTAGTATAATTGCCAACGTTTACTTATTTACACTTCTAATGCCAGTGTGGCGAAATTGGTAGACGCAGCGGATTCAAAATCCGCCGCCCTTAAAAGCGTGTCGGTTCGAGTCCGACCACTGGCACCAATAAAATCAACTAGTTATGCAAAATTTTCATCTCCGAAAAATAATTAAATAATAGTCAGTGGCGGTAAAATGGCGGTGCATTTTTGTTGCATCTGATGAAAAAATGGTTGTAGTAATCAAACCCTACCCTCTCAAATATAGCTAATTATTAAACTAATCGATTTCAGTTTTATTTTTTATAACTGCATGATTTTAATAAAAAAATATTTATACTGTTAGAGAAATTTAAATTAATAATTTGACCTAAAATAAAAATATTACAATTAATTAATTGGTTACAAATTACAGCGATCTTTTTTATAAGTTAAAAACTGAAAAATACTGAAAAGCTTTTCATTTATTTCAGTTTTACACGATCCTCGACGATCCTATTTACAATATACGTTCGTAATAGTTTTTGTAATAAAATTCAACTGAAAAAAATTTTCGCCTCAAACCTCGTAGGCGGGTGCGGTGTAGCGCCGTTTTGGTCACGCGATCGATTTGGCGTTTAAATGTTGATTTTTGATGATTAATAAATTAATAATTGGATTTTTTGAAAAAAGAGGTTGATTTTATAGGTAGGTGCATCTATAATTATAAATATCAGCAGGGTGCTGATACGGTAAACCCCCGACCGAAGACGGGGGCAAATAAGGAGAGAATAAGATGCGCTATATCTTAATTCTCTTGGTTCTACTAACGGTATCGCTACCTGTTTACTAGTTCCAATCAAAGGTGGGGGTGCCACCCCACCGATGATCCTAATATATCAATTGATTAATTAAAAATCAATAGGGAGCCAACGTGGCATTATCGAAATCGGAAATCCAAAAACGTAGTGATGAAAAGAGAGGGGTAAAATCGCGAGGATACAAACTACCAATTGAAACAATTGAACTCATATCTGAACTGAGTAAACTAACAGGCACGCCGCAATCGAAAATAATCGAAAACGCTATTTCGATGTATAAGAGCACAATAAAACGCCCCAGCAGGGGCTAATCAAAACAACGACTATTTAGCTATAATTGGAGAATACTTTTCATCCAATTTGAGAGCATCTAATTTAACGCCGTTAATTGCCGCCGAATTTGTAGGGGGGCTGGTATTTGGATGCGTGTGTTGAGCTGTCAGCTCTGCGAGGCGTTCAATTAATTCTAACGTGTCCAGCATCAGTTGCGAAATATTTATTGTTGACGATCCCAACCAAACCGACGGCGCCAGTATTTGTTGTTGGGCACCGGCTATTGATTGACGAATAGTGGCAACCGTTTCACGAATTTCGCTAGCGGTGGTTGTGATACTATTAGTCACCGTTAAATCACAATTTTGTTTTATTTGGACGCACTGATCCCCGTCAACGTTCAATGTGTAATTTTTGCCCACGTATTGCACCTGGTTCGAGCTGGTGCCGACTGTAAAATCATCCAAAGAAATCGCACTAATTGTGTTAGCAGATAATTTGCAATTACTGTAGACATTAACTGTATAATTTGCAGCAACCGAAACTGTTTTGGTTGTTGTTTTTTCTGTTGACGAATCACTATTTAAACAATAATCGCGGGCGTTATCAGTTACCGTCTGGTCGCTCTCGCGGGTCATGTTGCCTACGTGGTCAATTTTAGTAAAAACCTCTGCACGCTGCTGTAGCAGATGCTCGTTTTTTTTGATATCTGGCATTGTTTTGTTGTTTGGGTAAATATTGCGTATTACTGGCTGGTCAGGTCTGCCGTTAATAAAACCTATCTCAACCTCGGTACCAACCTCGGGATAGTGATACGAGCCCCCCTCGGATCCAATATTGGTGACAGGCAATGGCACCGATTTATAAACTGGCGTTTTAGATTCTGCGCCGTTCTCGTCTAGCAATTGTACGTTTACTGCGTATTTAGGGCGAAATGGTGTTGATATATCTCCCAAATTTGTCTCATCAGAAATAGCCACAACTTTCGCCATTTTTGACAGATGATAGCCGTCTGCCAACTCTGGGAACTCTCGTTCTATTTGACGGCGCGCTGCTGATTTTTTAACCGTGACATCCTCAAATGAGATAGTCATATTATCGTTAATCAAATTGACAGTAGTGATTTTTTTGCCGTTTATTTTTACTCCAGGCCGCAATTTTGGTACCAGTGGAATTTCCACAATATTTGATCCAGCGGTAGACGAAGAAATTGTATTTAAATTGTCGCCCAGATCGATATTTTTATCAGAAAAATAGCTGTCACTATAACTACCGCAATAGATTTTGCCTGTCGGCGTTTGAAAAAAAACGTATTCCGGAATGCTGAACGCCCTGCCAATTTCGCGCAATAGATGATCTCCTGTTCCTGAATGTTTAAAATGCGGTATTTTAGTATTAACGTATGTTGCATTGGGCAAATTAAACTGCAACCCATTTTTTGACGTTAGATATTCAGTGACAATTTTTAATGTAGGGTGTTGAAACGAACAATCAATATTCTGTTTATAACAACCGATTAATTCGCGAATAAAAAGCTTTTTAGTGTTTTTTGCCGCGGTCTGCTCACTTTCCACGTAACCAGTAAAAAATCGCTGCAAATCAGTGCCGTATCCAACGTTTATAATCAACGTTTTGTTTATGTACGAATCGTTATTAGCCGGGACGGTAATAAATCCACGTCCACACGAATTTAATTCCAAAACGATATTACAATCAATAATCTGAATGCGATCGTTATTGATAACTGCATATTTATGTATTTTCATTTGACTACCCTAACGCATCATTAGCCCGCGCCAAAACATTTTGCTCAAACCAGGAAAGCTCGGCGCTCTCCTCGTGTTCGTCTGGTACCTCTTCAATTATTGCGCCGACGTGCTCATCACCGTTTTCTACCGCCAGTTGTTGAGCGCGAGTTTCTCGTTTTTCGGGGACAGATTTCCGCTCTGATAGAGAAAATCCTATTTGCCACGCGAGCAGTGACGAATGAGGGGAAACCGAAATTTTTCCGCTGAAAACAGCCTCACGTAGATTGACGACGTTAGCCGTAGCGTTGGCAATACGATATAATTTTTTTGCACCGCCATTTTCTGTTTGATACGACAATTCGATTAAACGACTGAGCCGATCCGGCGTTGAGTATTCAATTAACCCGCTAATATTAAGCTTTTTGGGCTTGATTCCTTTTTCACTGCTGTTAGTCGATGACGATTGCCCCGACTGGTCGTCTTCCGGCAAATCATACTCAACAGAAATTGACGGGTTTTTTAATACGATTGATTCACCATCTAACGCTAATACAATATTATCAACGCGACCCGATGATCCGTTATTGTTCGATGAGCATTCTATCATGCACTAAATCCAAAATAGGGGTTAAATTAATATCTGAAAACGCCAACAAAAACGTAAAAATATGTTCACTGTTAGGCAAATTTTTATAGAGATCACAGGGATAACCATAAAAAAAATTAACATCAATGCTACCGCTAGTTAATGATGCCGTATTGTTTGTGACACTGTTCAAAATTTCAGATTTTTTCTGTGCAAACTGTTGCAGTTCACGCATGACGCTATTTATTGACGACCGAGGGCATTGTTGTGCCGATTTCAACGTTTGAGCGTTAACAATTGCACGTGTATTACTGGATGATAATTGTTTGACCACCCTGCGATCGGCAGGGTTTGGGATAACCATTTTTGTTATTTCCAAATCCTGCACTGTTTTGGCTGTTCTCAATGCGCGCGTAATTTCTGGCAAATCCCAGCACCGGCTAAACGCCGTTAACTGACGAATAAATTCAGTTTCTGTTACAGACGAGATCATTACAACAGCAACCGGCGTTACGCTGTCGATCTGGCGTTGCAGTGCGTTAATCGCCTCTGTAGGGGATAAAAATTTGCTATTAGTAATCGGATACGGTTCAATCGCTATAACCTCATAGTTCATCTGCTGATATTTTGCTAATGAAAATGTTTTATCACACCACATAATTGATTATTCCGGTTTCTCTGGCCAATTTATTTCAGTTTGATTCGCGTCAATACGAGTTAACAAAATTCTGTATTTTTTCCACTGTTTGAGCCGCCGCTCCTCATCCGCGGACTGCATATCGAGATCGATAATATCCTGTAACACAGCTATCTGTTCGCTAGCCTCAGAAATCAATAAATTTTTCACAGTCTGATTCTGCTCAATGATATAACGATCGTAGATAGAAATATTTTTGACCCATTGCTGGCCGTCCCACTCGTGAAACTGAGACGGCCTAGGCTCTGAATACGACAAATCATCAAATACAACGCAACCAGCGTTGATTGCAGCGTATAAATCGTGATGTTGCTGCTGCGTGATTTCGATCGCCGTGTGCGGGATCGAATCGTTGACAGCGTCAATGTAAAACGAATTGGAATCGTGATCGAAAAAAAATCTCATTTTATACCCCTATAGCTAAATACGTTATTGCGGAATTTTTAAACGACGCTTCGCTGGAACGACCCCAGAATTTAAATTGAGATCGTGATATTGGCCATGCGCCGATCGAGTGTGCACCAGCGTCGCGGTCACTACACACGATCGACAGACACGCGTTAGGGAACGAGGTAAAAAAATTACCAGTTCCGCCATTCGCACCCCACGATTCATAATAATCAACCTGTCCCCACTGGATCAAAACCCCAGACGGCAATTTAACAAAACCGGCGTGATCGCTCCAGCCCTGCGAAAATAATTGTTCAACGTGTTTTGATAAATCGATAACGTTTGCTGCCGGCACTCGTCCGCCTGTCAAAACGCCTGAACGATCAAACGCCCATGAATAACGGTTGTCGCTATCGCAGCGACCAATCGTGCCGTCATTGTCAATGACGTACCCAAATTGTTTATTGGGTGAAAAAATTGTGGTTTTGTTGTTGTTAATAGATATTTTATCGCGCAACTGGGACACAACCGGCTCAATAGCGGACAATTTTTCGTGCGCGTGAATGGCGCTATCGTTCGCTGACGATGCCAAATCGTGAGTGATTTTAACGGCCAGCGGTGTGGACGCCTCTAATTCAGATTCGCTATTTGTTGCCGAGCTGAGTCTGACAATCCCCCAGTTATCAGTTGACGCACGATCGGACGTGGTGACAAACGATTTCGGTTTAACAACAATCAGCTGACCATTGGCGTCAACTGAGGCAACACGTTCAACGTAATGATCAGATCCGGCGTGTTCGTAATCCCGTAAATTGGTACCTGCGACTAAATTATATTTTACAGACCATTCGCCAGTTGTAGTTCCGGCCAGCCACGCATCAATATATAGCGATTGATTTCTTTCAATGTTTATCAACGTTTCTGTTGTGTGATCAACACGCAAACCAGCAACATACGCCAAACCTGACGATACAGCCATTTGATCGCCAGTTTTGGTTATTTCAAAACCGTAATGAATTGCCAATCGATTATATAAATCATAGTTTGTTAATCGGATGCGCTCATCCTCACCCCCCAATCGTTTTGAGTAGTCAATTTGCCACGTTTCTGCATTAACTGTAATCCCCGTTGATTCAGACGCGTTATCGATTTCTAACCAAATTGATTCAGTGATAGTATTACCCTGTCGTTGTCCAGCGGTTTTTATTTTTCGAGTTAGATCAGTATGCATTACCATACATAGCGTATTAGTTTCCGCGTTAATCAGCCCGATATAATTAAACAAAAAATCCCCGACACCGGTATCTAAAATAACCGAATAAACCACGGTTCTATCGTTTAATAACCCGGTCTGAGTGACAGGCGCTGTGTGTACAACCTGATCAGCGGACGGTATCAAACCGTTAAAATCGATATCGGTATCCCCGTTAACTCCGTCAATATTTGCAAAAATTACCCGATCCAACGTTATCGGTTGGGATTGGCTCAGTTGACGCATAAAAAATTGTTCGCCTGTTTTTATTATTGCCGTTTTACTCATGTTGTACCCCGTAGAGTTTTTATTTCACCAAATCCGCCAACGCTAACAATTACCGCTGACAGGTGTGTTCGTTTAAAATCAAATTCAGATCCGTTGTAACGCTGATTATTATTGAAATCACCGCATCGAAAACGAATTGGTTGCGTGTGAACAATCTCAAAATAATAACGTCTGCACGTTCGGCCGTATTGTCTGATAATTTCAGTTAGTAATTCACGATTATTTGTTAACTGGTTATCTGATAATCTCAGAATAATAACGTCCCAATCGTAGCCGTGCTGACGTTCCAGTATTTGAACTGCACCAATTTCTAAACGCTCAAAAATATTTCTAAACCCGGCAACGGATCCAGAATCAGCGGCGTTCGAGAACGCGTATCTAAGGCGTTTTCGATAGAGCTGGAGGGATTCATTATTCAGTCGTTTAACGTCTCGTTGATATGCGTACAAAAATAACAGCCGTTCATCACAGGTCAGCGGATCAAACTGCAGAATAGGGAATTTTAACCATTGATACATACGATCCCAGTATTGAACCGCGGCATTAGCCAATTTTAACGGTTCGCCCCGATTCATCCAGACCGGCAATTTGATTTTCAGTTTCATTCTGCGACCTCTGCATTAATTGTTAGAGTTCGCAGCCTAGGCACTTCTAACTCGCTGACAATGTCGCCAATGTTAAATACAATTGAATGCAATTCATCAAATTGTTCATGCAGCTCCTCGTTTAATTTTGAGATGCTAAAACGTGAATATGCGTTCACCTGCGTTACGTTATAATCGTTGTTCTGACGAAATGCGCAACGGATAAAATTTTCAATATTCAATACGTATTGATTGACATCAGACGGCTGTTGTTCACGTTCAAAATATAGTGAGACATTAATATCATATGGATTACCTGGCACAGCAAAACATTTCAAATCGTCACCGTGTCCTCGATGCCCCTGTCCCATAATGTAGTTGTTAATTTTGTCGACAAAATAGGCCGAATCGACACCGTCATTTAATAGTAGGTACAAATTAGCTGTACCCGGGCCACGTGGCGCGTCGTGAACGAAAAAAATCTGTTTAGCAGATATCCCAGCAATTGTTGTCACAATACCCCGATAAACTGCGTCAGTGTGATAATGACCGACAAAATTGTATTGGTTCTGGGTCCTATCCCTTAAATCATCATCTGATTCAATATTAGCGCCCGGAGAGATCAGCCAATTGTCATCATTGGTAACTGTTATGCCGTCGATCTGTTCAACCAAATAACGATAATAACCTGCGGCTAAATTGTAATTTTCACCGCTGCCGACTGCCACCACAGGAACACGTGCACGTTCAACGCCAACAGGGATACTATACTCCTGAGTGGTTTGTAATTGATATGCAACCCCGTTAATTTCTGGAGAACTGATGACAGTGCCCGCAGGTATAACCACCGATAGATTCTGATTTGATTTAGTAAATAGAATTTCACCTGTTGCCGCTGTTGCTGGTTTACGCTCTAAATTAACAGCATTAGCAAACAAATCTAAAAATTGACCGCGGGCTGTCATTAAAAACATATTCATCAGCACGTTTTTGATAAATGCATTTTTTAGCCAAATATAGGGTTGAATGACAATAGCTAAAATTAGACGCCAAAACGGCGAATATTTCGACGTGTTGGTAATCAGCCCTTCAGTTCTGACCAACTCCTCGAACTCGCTGCGTACGGCGTTTTCGTCAATAGGCATACCATGGTCGTGCAGGATTTTTTCAAATGTTTTCTGATAATCAACCATCGATTGTTACTCCAATTTTTCCAAATTCGTACGTGTCAGCAGTTAAATATAGCCGTTCAGATGTTTCCTCTGTGATGCGAACAGTGCCAGGCACTATCCTGCGATCGCGTTCAACTAACAGAATAATTTGCGTGAATACGTCATAACGCATTGTAGGCGATCGTTCAGCAACTAATTCAGTAGCCAAACCGCTCTCAATAATTGAGTGTTTGACATCCTGACCTATGCTATGCTGATTTTTTGCCAAATTGGGCTCATAACCACTATTCAACGAAAAATCACGATCAGCTATGAACAAATCAACGTATTTATCCAGCATATAGCGTCTCCCATTCTTGTAATTGCGCAGGCGTCAGTGGCTGCGCGTTGTTTATAGTAACCGATTGAATATTTTTACTATTATCGATAGATTGAGATTTGTTATTGCGAATTTCACGAGACAATCCCCCAGGCTCTATTTCACTAACAACAGTGCTAGTAATCGGCGATTTAGCAGGGTTGACGGGGGTGCGTTCCGGCTCGTCAATTTTCTCGTATTCTAGCAGCTCAATATTTACGCCCGGTATATAGTTCAAACCCTCGATAATGGTGTTAATAACAGCGATCCCCATATTTTTAACCCGTTTCCACGCGTTCGAAAACATCCCAATCAATGCGTCCCCGATTTCAGAAAACGAATCAAAAAACGAAAAATCGGTAAAAAATCCCACAAACCAATCCCACGCAGCACACAGCCCGTCAACCAACGCGTCGAACGCCGACATAATCAGATCCCAACCAGAACACACCAAATCAAACAACCAGTTGAAACTATCGACCAGCAGATTAATGATCCATGTGTCACGGATGCTGTTCCAAAAATCCCCTATAACGTCGATAATTATTGAAAATGCGGAAACAATTGTATTAAACAGCCAGCCAATTACTGATATCCAGGCATCAAACGCCGCGGAAATCCCACGCCAAACAGCCGAAAAAACCGCCCCAAAAAATTGGAAAAATTTTATCAACGCCTGAATAAACCACGTTTGACTGAGTGCTGCCCAAAACGCCTGAAATTTATCAATAACCCAATTGATAACAGCGCCGATTTTATCTCGAAAAACCCAACAAACAGCGATTACTGCACCGATTGCCAAAACGATTAACATAATTGGGGAACACAATAACGAGATGACCCCAGAAATAATTGCGAAAATCGCGGCCACAGCAGCCAACCCCATAAACGCCACTGTGACAATACCTAACCATTTTGCTAAATTAGGGAACAGTTCCAACCATTTAGAAAATTTACCAATTAATCCTCCGATCGTATTCATAACAGGTGTTAAAACTGGTAATAATGCGCGACCGAGCGACTCTTTAATATTCACGAATTGAGCATTGATTCTATCCAACGGTTTAACATTTGCCTCAGCCATTCTTTGCATTAGTTTAAAATTCTGACCGCGGCCAATCTCCTGGGTGTGTTGTTGTAGTTCATCAAAATTATTCGAGAGCACCCGAACAATATCAGCGCCAGCCCCAAAAGCCTTATCCAATTCTCGTTGGGCTTTAATGTTCGTCGACAAATCCTTACCGAATCTACCCTGAATTTTTGCAATAATTTCGGGCATTGACAGCATTTTGCCGTTAGCATCAGCAAACGATAGTCCTAACTCTCGACCTGCGGCGCCTAAATTTTTGTAAAGTGCGGCATAAGATTTTGCTGCACCACTCCCCAAACTTTTACTGGCCAGACCCAGAACAACCGCCTGTTCCCCCATACCCACGCCGTTATTAGCGGCAGCACCTTTAGTGCTTTGCATCATACTTTGCAGTTGCTGGGTAGAGACATTAAAATTATTTTTAGCATACGCAGCGATACCGGCAGCATGCCGGGCGAAATTGAGTTGACCAATTTTGTTAGACGCATTTCGGTAATTTGATGCCATTTGCTCAATGTATGCGGTTGATATGTCCACGCTTTCGCCGGTAGCTTTTGACAGCATATTCATTGCAGCTACAGCCTGCGGTACGTCGACATCACTAATACCGGATAGCGCCCCTTTAATCGATGATGCGGAGTTAACAAAATCAAGCGCGCTGGTACCATACTCAGCGCTAAATTTTTTAGCCGCTGCGCGCAGTTCATTAATTGACGAAACACCGCCGACACTGGCGTTTTTTAGAGCCCTGTCCATTTCTGCGGTAGGGGATAGCAGGGCAGTTATGCTTTTAGCAACGGCAAACAGCGCCAGCCCGCCGCCACCAATTTTTTTAAATGAACTGGCTGCGGTTGCATTAAATGATTTAAATTGTGACTGAACACGTTTAAGCGGTGCTGTAACGCGATCCGTTAATTTAATTGTGAAATCTAATGATGATGACATTTATTTGATACCTTTAAACGCCTTTCCTATACCGTTTGCCACTGCTGCCGCTTGTACCTCTGCTAGATGATTGTCAAGCCAAGCCACTCGGGCGAGGTTTTCACTACTATCATTCTCGGTCGGGAAATAGTAGCGACGTAAGATCAAAAGCTGCTCTAACGAATTTTTTTCAATCTTACTTACTCGCCGATTTAGTTTTTTATTTCAATTTCTAAATCAGGAGCGAACTGTTTCAGTACTTTTTCAATAATTTGTAATGCCGCGCCGACGTGTTTTTCTAGAATCTCGTTCAGCTTATCTTTATCTTCGGAGACAACAGTACGACGTAAAAAATTAGTTGCCGGAGCGACTTTGTCGTTCATCGTGATATCGTTGATATACGAGTTATACGCTAGTTTTGTTGGCTCAAATGTGACATCTGTACCGTTAATTGTTAATGTGATTTTCATGTTCTACCTCGATTATTGTTTCAATTAAAATGTTGTGTCTGAGTGCGCAGTCAATATAAATGCCGCGCCATTCAATTAATGCGTTTTGTATTGCCGATGCTGTGTTATTTTCGATACGCGGCAATGTTTCAACGCATTTCGTCAACGTGTTTTGTTGATAAAATATTTTCGTATTCTGCTGTTTGTTGATTGAACAGCTCGACAAAATCAGAACTAATGCAATTGCTATTAGTAGCATCGCCAGCGGCCTGCGTTTTTTTGTGATTTTGTCTTTCATACGTTTTTACCTGTTGTAATTTTATTTCCAGCTCGTGCGATTTATTGTTAATAACCAATTGATGTCGGTTTGTTTCACGATTCAGCTGGTTTATTTGCTTTAACGATCTGCTATCATGTTGTAATGACGCAAAATAAAAACCAAATCCGAAAACCATTAATACAAAAATTCCAACAATGACCAGCCGGCTTTTATTCATTTGAACCCCAGCGCGTTTTAACACTCCTGACGTCAATATGGGTAAATGTTTTGTAGCGCCCAATCCCAAATTTATTTGGGTATTTTGATTCCAAATAATCAGCCACAGATTTAGGATTAACGCGTTTGACGCTGATATCAGCCGCGTTACCTAATATATGTTGGCTGTGCCGCGTTCCGCCCACGGATTGATTGTGCCGTGGGCAACGGCAACCGCTGTTAATGTAGACTGGGGTGTTAAAATAAATCCGCACGTCCTCCAGCACATCAATCAATTTCGGATTGATATCGTCACGGCCGCAACCGCATTTACACGCAAATTCTGAAAGTTTAAAGTGTTGTGACAAATTCATTTATTATCCTCTTTCTTCTTATCTATATAGGTGATAACTACCCATTCAATTAATGAATGCCCTAAAATACCTAACAACGCCGCGGCTCCAACAACAACCAATTGCGGCGCGTTAGGGTGGGGGATCATGATTAATCCAGCAATCAGTGAGGAGCCGGTACCAAGCAACGACCTGCCAACAACTTTTCGCCACGTGATTGCCTCGTCTCCTGCTAACAATTTAGCTATGCCGAGCATAAACCCCACCAGCCCAATCTTTACTAATAACGATTCTTCATTAGTCATCATCAAAACCTAGTTATTTAATAAATTGCGTGTATCTGTTGCTGATAGATACGGCACTCCGTTAATGCTGACAAAATCGGGTGACGTCACCATATAATCGACAGTATGCGTAGTTTCATCGTCACTGGATTTATCAGCATTGAGCAGATCTGAGATTTTGAGCTTACAGCCGTATGCCTCGATTTTTTGCTCTTCATCGCCGGTGTTGGCATAGAACATAAAATCAGCCGCCGGCATATCACGAAATGATCCGGCAGCTCTGGCAATATCGATTAATTTATTAAAATATTTGCTGGTCAACGTAATTGCACCCTCGGCTGACACCGACCCGGCTATATGCCCGTCGGGCACGCCGTTAGTGGTTGCGGTTGCGCTATTATCTGTAATTGTCAATGTAATGCTTTTAACTTGAATCAGTTCACCCGCATAGTTCACATCGAATGATTTTCCGGTAATTCTTGACCCCATTTTTTACTCCTAATTACTGATCTAATGATGAATCTAACATCAGACTGATAGTGATTTGCATTGGAATATCACGCGTGCGCACAACGACGTAAATATCGACAATTTTTTGTGATTTCCAGGTGATAACGATATCGCCGTCCCGAGGTTTTTTGACCTCGCCCGGAAACTCAATACCGTTAATTTGAGTAGTAATTGACATTTCACGCAGCGGTTTAGCAAAATACTGCTGGTGAACGGCGATTGAATTAGCCGAACTATTGAATGATGCGTCAGCAATTTTAGCAATAGCTAACAATCGGATTTTTCGTGCTACTTTATCGATAACGCGTACTGTTTCGGCTGATTGATAGTCGCCACCCTCAACATCTAATGTGCGATCGTCTGCCCAATAAATGCCGTCATAGTCTGGGTACCACATCGGCACGCTGTAGCGGTTAGCATTTAACGTTTGTAGTGTCGCTAACGGTAATTCAACACCGGCAGCATCAACGGGCAGGGCGTCGCGACCTAAATTACTGACTGCACCCGTTTTAACCCGCGCCAACGCATCAGCGATGGTTACAGAACGATTACATGAGCGCCCCGCATTAACAAACGGCTCATTACCCCAAAGCATCGGCACAAGCGTAATTGCATATTCGGCGATGCCGCTTTGCAGTGTAGCTAATCTCGATTCATATTTGGCCCAAGTTTCGTTTGATTGCAGACCCTCCACGCCCAATATGAATCGCACCCAGCGTCCGTATTTAGCAATTAAATTCTTGCGGAGTGTGATCGCCTTATTGATTTCAGATTTCGTATTGATATTTTCAGCATAGACGACCGCCTCAAACGAGGCGATCTTTTGCGCCTGCATTACAGCGTCTGTCCAGTCTTGACCGTCATTGAGTATTGCAATACTGGCAAACCAATTCTGGCCGGCGTTTTCTAATGCTGCTAATACGCCTTTTTTTAGCGCGCTATCATCATTACCTAATACGCTGTTGAAATCAGTTTGCGCATTGACTGAAATAATTTGCCCTTTGTTTTTGTTAGCATTGCCGATAAATAGAAATCGACGTTCAACCTCATCGGTTTCACCCTGCAACAAATTTAATTGATTGATTGTAATTGTTGGCCAAACCATTTAAAAATCCCCCCTTTTACTGCCACCAAAATTAATGTTCCGTAATTCGCGTTTAATTGATTTTTCAAAATCCGCATCGCTAATGCCCAAAAACTCACGACCAGGGACTTTAATATCCCAACTGCTTTTTGCTTGTTCAGCTAGCATTTGCCTAATAACAATCCCCGCCTGTGCTTCACTTAAATTTTCCCTTAGCCATTTGGCGGATGAGCGCACCCTTTTTTTATTTTTTGGGTGTGTATGCCCCAATTTTCGTAATTTTTTTACCTGCCTATCCGTCACCGACCCTTTTTGCGTGTTGTGAGTTTGATTAGTAAATTGCTCTTTGTTTTGTGTAACTTTCAACCCTTCTTGTTGGGTTTTAGCTACAACGCCAATCGGGATCGCCTTGCTTGATGTACTCTTGTACTGCCCCTTAAAAAACGCTTTCCCCTCAAATGGTGTTGACTTAACACCTATGCTTTTGGTTATTTTGCTGAGCAGTTTTGCCCTACGTTTGCTATGGCGTTTATCAAAATTTGTGCCGCTTGGCGTTTTTTGGCGTTTAATGTTGCGCTCAGTTGCTGCTATTACGCCATTTTTCATAATGCGATATAGCAGCTTTTGGCGTTTTTCCGGCGTTAAATTCATCCGTTCTATTTCAGCCCTTAAATGTTTTAACTGAGCTTTATTTAGTTCGCCACTAATTCGCATTGATGTTAACGTCCTCAGGGTGCATCCAGATGCTGGTTTCACCTAATCTGTATCGCCTACCTTTATATGGTATTGCCCCGTTTTCATCTTCAATTAACGTAATGCATTCAATTAACGGCACTGAAATCATTAGATATGCCGTTTGTTCGTCGTTTTCTGAAACGTCAATATCCGGGTTGACACTATCAAATTGCGCATCGCTACAATTTTTACTTTCAAGCCAACACATAACTAACGCAAACACTAGGCATGGGTCAAAAACTCGGTACGGGAACTCGTCAAATGTTATCACCGCATCGTATTTCAGTTTTGCGCATAATAGTTGTTCCGTTGGTTTTTTTGTTATCTGTTTAAATACCCGATCGATTTCTAAGTTGTCCATAAACGAGGTAAACTTTTGCCCACGATAAACATCTGCGGGTAGGTTATCTTTTAAAAATTTTGTTAATTCATTAATTAAACTCATATTAAAGCCACCCCGCAGCGACGCAGACCTAGTAATTTACGAATTTCTCGTGTGCTTTCCGCGAGCAATGCAGCCTTCATTTCTTTTTGGCTTTCGCCGAGTTTGTCATCTCGACTAGCAATACTGACAAATTCACCGACCAAATCCGACTTAGCCCTTGCAAAAACCGCTTTTTTATAAATAATCACTGTTGATGATATGCCATCAACGCTGACTACTCCGCATTTTGATGCTGTGTTAACCCCGTTAGATATTTGTGTTTTTTTGTATTGTTCTAGCGTCAAATTGATTTCAACAACTGCCGACACGAGCGCGTCACGTATTAATTGTTGATTAATATTAGGCGACATAGAACGCTCAATCATAAAATCAGACAGATCAAGATCGGGCCAAAAACCGTCATTTTTGATGTAAATGTCTGATTGTTTAAAATCCTGTCCGCTAAACATAAATATCCTCAAAAACCTATAAAAAAGCGCCCGTACGCAAATTTCAAATTCAGCAAATAAAATACTAATTTTAGTTTGCTGGGCGCTGGTGGTTGTGTGTAGTCTGTTATTTGGTTAATGCATTAATTCGTTGTTCAATGTTTCCCAGCATAGTTTTTACACCAATTTTGCTGTAAATTTCATGCGCCTGTGTCAACAGTTCTTGCGCTTGTTTTAAAGTGTCGACATTATCGACAGCGGTCGCCTTCGGCGTGCCGTTTTCATCACGTAATAGATACAAACCAGCGAACTTGTACCACTCCGCCGTATCTGATTCATATAATCGCCACTTGTTTTTTACCAGATCAAACACTCGACTAAAATATGGCTCGATTGAATGGCCGTTAGTAGCTGTGGTCTCTACCCATTCGAATACAGTTTTAGCAACAAAACCTGGCAGTTTCATGCTCCACGCCGTCGGCGTGTCCTGGTTTTGCTCTATTGCAATTTCTGCCCAATCGAGACCCTGATCGAACTGCTGAGTATCAAACAGCCAAATAATGCACCAAACAAAAATTGGATTTGGGTAGATTCGTCCCTCTTGCAAATACCGCTCGACTTTTGGCAGCCACTTGGGCAACACAACGTTTAATTTGTATTCATTACGCTCTGCCATGTTATTACCGAAATTACGTAAGTATTCGATATCACGTTCAAGCTCAGCATTAACAATATGTAAGCTATCTTTTGAATCAACTAGTACCGCTTTTTCTTGACTGATTTGCGCCACTTTTTCCCGGTGTTGTTGAAATGGTGATAAAACAACCGTCATAAATCCATCCTTTATTAAGCCGCTAGTTGAAACTAGCGGCAATACAAATCAAATTAAACAAATGAAATTGCACTTTCATCAATCGCGACATACAGTTCTGGTACCTCTAATGCATACCCCTCATTGCGCCAATATTTATTTTCAAATTGTTTACGGTCTTGCACATCCTCAGCCGCACGGCGTCGTGATCCACGTTGAGTATAAATATGTAAATTATTGAGTGTGGTCGCGACCATTCTCCTGCCTGGCATAAATGGCGGCACAAACGCTTTTTTGCCCGCAATAATTGTATCAAGCTGAGCTGCGGCCAAATTTTCGGTTGGCGTATCGGCTTTGCTATATAGTCGGAACTGTTCACGCGCGAGCAAATCACTACCCACCAAAATAACAATATTTGGATCGTTGCGGCATTCAACAGGTAGATGATTGATCAGATCTGACGCCATAGCATCTAATGTTTCATAACTGCCACCAACACCTAGCGTAACAGGATCGGTCATGACCTGCGCCCCTCCATTCCACTCTTTAGCAAGTTGGTGCCAACCTTTATTAACATCCTCACCGTTAGGGTTGTTTGTTGGATCGGTTGTTGTTGCAACACTGGTACCATTAAAACCAATGCGCAACATATCAAGCGCGAATTGTTTATCTATAAATGATTGAATCTTATTGAAAAATTCGTCTCGATTACCTGAATTAGCCCAAACACTTAACGTATTCCAGTCGATTGCGGCGCAAGAATCTGTTTCAACTAAATTAAATTTATTACCGTCAACCCCCAATTTTTTTACAAATCGGCCATTGGCTACACGACCCGTCAATAGCTGCGATGTTCCAGTGATAACAACTTGCCCCGCTAACTGATCAACATCAAAACAGGTGATCAGCCGCAAAAATTCGGTACTGTGTAAAATGGCGTCACGGAGTAAAGTTTCCATTGGCGCGGATAATGAAAACTGTTTAGTAACAGTACCAACGCCCGCCTGTGAGGCCAAATCTGTACAATATTGTTGGATTAGTTTTTCTGCTCTGGTATTCAACATAAATGGTTATCCTGTTATTAATTAATGCAATTTAATGCCACTAGATCGTGAGCTAATACCCGGCTTTTTATTAACTGGCGTATTAATCATCGCATTAAACTTATCTGTTAATGTTTGGTTTTGTTTTTGCAGTTCGATCATCTGTTTTTTTAATTTCGAAAACTCTGCCGGATTAACGTCTTCAACGTGTTCGGTTGCGTTTTCCAGACTTTCTTCTGTCTCTTCCACCTGCTCTTGAATATCGCCTACAGTTTCTTGCGCGGCTTCGGTGTCGCCGCTTTCAAGTTGAGCTTTCAACTCGTCTATTTGTGCTTGCAAGTCAATATTTAATTGTTTTGCCGCGTTAAGATCGGCAAGTAGCGCATCAATTTCTTCTTGTGTCATGCTGTAGTTCTCTCTTTTTGTGAATTTAGAAAAATCAATATTGTGCTTTGGTGTTTCTGTTTTTCCGCTACCTAAAAATAAGACTGGTGCGGCTCTAAATCCCTTAGCGGTAGCTTGGCCATTCTTAGAAAATGCTAAACGTGATAATCCGGTGCTTGCGGGTTGATCGGTTGCCGCTAACCCGACAAGGTAATACGATCCCTCATCGGGGAAATCGGGTAAAATTTCAACTGATGAGTAAATTTTCTGTTCTTGTTCATTCATTGATTGCAAAATGCTGTTGGCTCGTAGCCTTGCCATTAAACGCAATTTACCATTTACTTCTTCGGTTTTTAACTCTTCAACAGTACCAAGATTTGCGCTCCATTGCCGCCAAAAAGGGTCTTCGTGTTCGCACCAGATCAATGCTTGATAAAGGTCAATTCTGTAATTTTTAGCAACGCTTTCGATCCATTCTCGCTTAATTTCGCGACCGTCAATGGTTTTACCCTCCTGCGCGATGCATAACCAATCACTAATTTTTATTTCTGCCATATTTTTAACTTGGTTGAATTGATTTAATCGATGTGTGTATGTTAACGATTAATAATTGAATTTTCACCAGATGTGATTCGGATATAAAGCCTTTTCCGAAAAGGTTTTGATGAGTGTTTTACGTGATTATTAGACAATAGTCACATGAGATACAATCCCGAATTAATAAAAGCGGCGCAAGCGCTGTATTTACAACGTCATACGCCGAAAGAGATAGCTAAATCGTTGCATTTAAAAAATGTGAGGATCGTTTACTATTGGGCAGAAAAATACAAATGGTCATTACTGCTGAGTGAAGAATCGGTAGAAGATGCTATCAATCGCCGGTTAGCGCTATTAGTCGCTCGTGATAACAAGACCGAGATTGAATTAAAAGAAATTGATAATTTAATTATTCAGCACGTTAAATTAATCAATGCGCGAGCTAAGAATCAACTAAAATCTGAACTAACGCCGGTTGCGGATGCTGTAAAAACAAGTACAGGCGATAGCAACAATTTACAACAACTGAATGACAAACCCGGCAGAAAACCGCGTAGAAAGCGAAAAAATGACGTTTCCGGCATTACGAAAGAAGATTTTGATAATGTTGCAAAAACGTTGCTATATCCCCACCAGTTATATGTTAGAGAACATAAAACGGCATCACGTTATCGATTTATCTTAAAAAGTAGGCAGATCGGATTCACCTTTTATTTTGCTTTTGAAGCGTTTGAAGATGCTGTATTAACGGG
Source organism: Gilliamella sp. B3801 (assembly GCF_026536645.1). NCBI lineage: Bacteria > Pseudomonadati > Pseudomonadota > Gammaproteobacteria > Orbales > Orbaceae > Gilliamella > Gilliamella sp. B3801. Next base: position 143,448 of record NZ_JAFNNR010000002.1, on the reverse strand, counting down.
TAACAATCAGATATTTGTATCATCATCTAAAGCGCAAGCAAGAGTATTCTCAACGTACATTAAACGTATTGCAGATGAATTTTTCGGTGTTGAGATAAAGGGCGGAGATTTTATCACACTGAGCAATCATGCAAATTTGATTTTATGTGCCAATAACGTAAGTACAGCACAAAGCTATAGCGGTAATGTTTATTTTGATGAAGTTTTTTGGATGTCCAAGTTTATCGACCTGTACACCGGCGCAAAGGCTATGGCCACACTGGGCGATTTTAGAATAACGTTATTTTCAACACCTAGCACTAAAGACCATCCGTGTTACAAATTATGGTCGGGCGAGGAATGGCAGGCAGGATCACCCAAACGTAAAAATACTGAATTTCCAGCTGATGAGAAACTCCGAATGAACGGTACCATTTGCCCGGATAAATTCTGGCGGCTGTTGATCACAATGGAAGATGCTATCAATCTTGGTTTTGATAAAGTCGATATCGACGATCTGAAAGAATCGAATAGCATTCAAGCGTTCAAAATTTTATATTGCTGTAAATTTGCTGAAAGCGGCAAAAGTGTGTTTGAGTTTGAAAAATTACAAAAATGTATCACTGACGCCAGCAAATGGCAGGATCTAGATCTAAAAAGTGACAGGCCGTTTGGTAATCGTGAGGTATGGGCAGGTTTTGATCCAAGCCGAACGAGGGATAATGCCACGTTTGTATTAGTGGCACCGCCATTACATCCCGACGAAAAATTTAGAATATTAGCAATTTATAAATGGCGAGGCATGAATTTTAAATACATGGCCAACGAGATAAAAAAAATCAAGGCTAAGTTTAATATAACCTACATTGGTATTGATATAACAGGGATTGGTTATGGTGTTTATGAGCATATTAAAGAGTTTGCTCGCCGTGAAGTGAGAGCCATTCACTATAACGTCAGCATAAAAAATCAATTGGTTTTAAAAATGCTGGATGTTGTAGAGGAGGAACGAATTGAATGGGACGGGGAGCAAAAAAACCTAATCACGGCGTTTATGTCGATTGAACAACAAACTACGGCCAAATCAAATCAGATTACATATGCAGCTAGTCGAACAGAACTAACCGGACACGCAGACGAATTTTTTGCAACCTCGCACGCTGTGTTTAACGAGCCATTGAACAACACAAAACAACGAAAATCAACATGGATTACACAAAAATGATTAAATTTTTCAATCGCAAAAAACGTGATCAAAAAACAAAAAAAATGACATCGATCACATTTGAACGCCCCGAAATTGTTGTTACAGATCTAACCACGTATCTGGGAACACGTAACGAATACGAATCAAACTGTTATACAATACCAGTTGATCGACTAGCATTATCTCAGTTGCCTAATATGAACGCCCAACATGGCGGAATAGTGCAGGCTCGGCGAAATATGTTATTAAGCACATACATCAGCGGCGGACTCAGCAAAATGGACGCTATGTCCGCATTCCAGGAGCTGATTATTTTTGGTGATTGCTATCTATTAAAATTACGCAATGCATTTGGTTCAGTTGTTGGATTGATTCCGCTAATGTCATTGTATGTGAGAGCACATAAAAATGATGATGAAGACGCCATTACAGGTTGGGTTTTACCAAACAAAAATGAAACAATTATTTACCCGTTTGATGATGTAATACAAATAAAAATGCCTGATACACAGCAACGGGTATACGGGTACCCCGATTATATGGGCGGTGTTAATAGCGCAATGTTGAATAGCGAGGCGACAATGTTTAGGCGGCGTTATTACAGCAACGGGGCACATATGGGTTATATTTTTTACACTAACGATCCGAATATGACCGATGAAATCGAAAATGAAATAAAAGAAAAGATTGAAAACTCAAGAGGAGTTGGAAACTTCAAAAATATGTTTGTAAATATACCTGACGGCAGTGAAAAGGCGATACAGCTAATACCCGTCGGCGATCTAAACTCGGCCAAAGACGAATTTGCCAATATCAAAAACATTTCAGCACAGGATCTATTGAACGCACATCGATTCCCTGCCGGTCTATCCGGGGTAATTCCTGCCAACGGGTCGAATACTGGCGATGTAACTAAATTGCGCAAAAACTATATGAGTACAGAAACCAAAGTTTTGCAAGATTTGATAAGCGATTCCGTGAATAACGATCCAGACGTGATCAATTCCCCATTTTCTAGCAAATTACTATTTGATTTTGAGGTAATTACACAGCCGTCTGATTAAAATATGTTATAATTGGCTCGTGTAGAAATGACGAGGGGATAACATGAGCAGAAAACCAGTATTATTTTGCCCAGAATGCGGACAACGCGCAGTGATCACAAAAACCGCGCGCACTCATAAACTGTTAAACTATCAATATTGTTCGTGTTCTGATCCTGAATGCGGCCTGACGTTTAGAATAAAATCGGAATTTGATCGGGTTTTGAGCCCTAGTGCGCGCGGGTTGGGGCGAATAAATACCTATCTGGCCAGCCGTGATATTAACCCACAACTGGCACTGGACATGGTTAATCCGAGTTGATGTTAGGTTTTTGTTTAGTGTTTTTTTGTATTTTTAACAGGGATTCGTGCAGCAAACACAATCCAATCTGAACGTCACGTTGAGATAATTCGGCATCAATCATCAACCTACTGATAAATTCTGCACGCTCTAATTTAATTTGATTTTTTAGTTCAATATCACCCATTTGAGTAGCTCCTAATGAAAATTAATATACTGTAATTAAATACAGTATATTAATTTAAAACGAAAATTTCAAGTAAAAATTTTATTATGTCATTGATTTTTATATAAAACTATTTAGCGGTTTTAATCAGACGATAAATTTACCTATTAGAGAAGGTTTAATTTTAAATATTGGATTTAACAGAGGATGAAGCTGAAAAAATTACTAAGAAGCAGTTATAAAGAATTAAGGCTCAATTAGAGCCTTAAAGGGTTCAGTGTACCACCACTGAATATGTAGGTTACCCGATCACCGTATAGAAAGTGAGTTACCCTAACGCATTTTGATGATAAATGAATCTTCCCTGATAAGCAAGAGCATCGACCACCTAATATTTATTTTATTCTGATTTTTCAATAACTGCATGCAACAAATCCGCTATACAGCAAATCACAACCACAAAGTCGGCAGGGGTTGAATGTGCGTTTATGCAAGCGCGGGCGATTGTCTCGGCCTGTTCGATTTTTGCGAATTGATTTAAATGAATAACAACATTTTCTGATGTGTCAACGGGTGTAATTTGTGAGATTTTCATGATTAAATTCCTGTAAAAAAGTTTAATCACCTAAAGAGTTTCCACGCTCTGGAGGTGAACCAAGCAGGTGTGGAAACTGGCTTACAGGAAGACCAGCCAACCTTACGGCTGACCCACTCAGCCCACCATTGAAAAGATGTGACTAAGTTTAACGCATAAAAATACCGCTTAAGCGGTTGCGCTCCTGTAAAACTTCAGATTTCCACGTCTGACGCTAGATTTTGCTAACGTATTTTTACTATATATCGGTTTTAGTTTTATTGTCAACACATTAGATCCCTGTATTAAAAATTAAAAATCGAATAAAACAATATCCTGTTTTTGCGGTTTTCGCGGAACAGACGGCGAATTACTAAAAATTAGGTGCACTCCGTCCAGCGTATTGTCCAATTTCAAATACTGATCGCGGTTAATTTGAATACTGCGCCTAAAAAATAGTCGATTTACGGTAAAATCGTCGTCCGGTAACCCGATGATTCTCAGTTGTTTTTTAATTGCCTCGCGTTGATCGTCCAGCGGCGACGTTTTGACCACCGTACACGCCGTATAGTTATTGACAGAACTCCGAGGGGCGCGTTCGCGCCTATTTTTAGAGACGATAGCCCATTTTATTAAACGGGTGCATATAAAAGAGGCGATACCAACGATCGGCGAAAAAACCCCTTTAATTTTTTTAACCTCTTCTTCAAACTGGTTTTGTTCCTCTTCGTACGAAATTCTAACGCGTAGGTTGTTGCGCTGTACCATAGCCCCACCTTGTAATTGCGTGTAGGCTGCCCAATCGCCGGCATCTGCCGCAGCTAATACTGGATCGATTTCCGGATTATCGACTTTTTGGCTGCCTAGTCGACGTAATTCACGCCAAACCGTCACCGGTGCACCGCCGATCTGTTGAAATTGCCGAATCCCCCAACGGCTCGCCCAGGCAGATACATTTTTTGCCATATCTCGCAAATTTTGCCCGGTTTCGTCGTCGACCTCATCGGCTAGTTGGTAACCGTCAATGTTTTTCGAAATGTATTTGGCAATATAACCCGTTGCTGATCCCCGCTGTTTGTCGATATCAACAAATTTAAATCGATTTTCCTGCGCTCCTGGCTCGTCGCCATCCTCGTCTAGCGCATACGTTCTCATAATTTCGTGAACCTGTCCTACATGTTCGGGTAACATAAATGCCAAAATATGCCAGTGAGGCGTACCGTCGTGGTGCGGCTCAGCAACGCGAAAGCCAAATATTTTGATATGTTCACGATTCAGCTTAGCTCTAATTTTTGCCCATACATTACATAAATATTTTTGAGTGTCGCGCGGTGTGCCGGCATTCCAATTTTTGATAAAACCACCTTTAGCATGAACTGCGTGGAATTTTGAAGGTGCGGTTATTGTGATAAAAGCACCGCAGTAACCGAATTCGTCGGCGATGTCCTCAAACCCTCTCATGCGGATCATCAATTCGCAGCGACGGATCGCGGGGTTGGCGTTCGATTTGTCCACCTGTAAAACTAGTTCAAATTGCTCTCCAGTTTCAGTATTTTCTATGCATTGGTTTTTGAGCCATTCGCGATTTTTGCGTTTCTGTTCGCGCCACTCACCAACACAGGTGCGACTGGCGTATGGGCTGGCAAATTTTTGTACCTGACCTGCTGCGATTGCTAAGTGCTCGCGTTGAAAAGCCCACATCCTTTTTAATTTGTTTTGCCACCACTTGTCGTCCGACAGCTTGGCTAAAGCGATAACAATTTGCTGTTCGGCAATCTCGCCCTTTTTATAATCAGCAAAATAGGGTGCAGTAATTTTTAAAGGTTTGATTTGTTCTAATGCAAATTTATACAACTTTAATTCGTGATCGACATTTGACAGCTTAAATTCGTCGGTTTCTAAAAATTTAATAATAAGATTTTGCATATACCCGGCAATCTTTGCGCCGAGTTCATCGACGTCGATTTTGTCGTAAGTTGGCAATGTTGAAAGCTGCTTGTAAAAAGCTTGTGCGACAAGGCTCGTGCCGGTGTTTTTAATTGTGTATTTTTCTTGCACTTCACTACAACGAGTTAGACCGCATGTGCGTAAATAGGTATTAGCGGTTTTTGAACCTTTTTCTTGATAGAGCGTTGCATATTTACGGGCAAAATAACTACCGATAAATTGCGGTGTATCACTAAAAAAATGGTGAAAATAACGATACTCGTGTGGCATCTGTTCCCACAGCGGGCGCTCAATAATTGATAGGTCAGCCGGCGCCCGACGCTCAGTGTTGCGCGGCGATTTGGGTTGAATAAATTTACTTGGTAAAAATTGCCCAACACGATCGTAGTAATCGCGCATAACAACAGATAGGGCATATCGCGCCCTATCGCTGATTGGTGGCAATCGCTGAATGATCGAGAAAGCCATGTTATTCCGCGGAGTTAACTACGTCGTCGACCAGGCTTAGCATTACATACCCCGGCTGTAGGTATTCTTCATCGTCTAATACGTGAGAAATGCGGCGAAAAATTCTATAACAGGTATAATTACCGTCAACATACTCACGCAGACAGAGAATGTCACCAACACGATAATCGCGATCATTTAATCGCAATTCTGCTGTTTTTATTCCCATCAAAATATTATAAAAATGTTCTGGTCTTATTTTTAAATCATGCGTTGCCATTATCGATTACCTCTAAACCATATCCGCCGTTAAAACAGCAATAATTTCATGCGCCGATCGACGGTTGCCGTTGGCCGCAACAGATCGTGGGGCATCGATTTCGTAAATTTCAAACTCACTAAAAATACCCCGTACGACTGGGTTATCACTGTTAGACACGATCGCCGATGCGCCTCGCTGGACGGCGTGGACTAGCAGATCGTGCAGTAATTTAGTAACTGGGTAGTTAAATTTGTGGGCGGTGTAACCTGTGAAAATGTCGTTTTTGGTACCTGAAATATAAGGCGGATCACAATAAATAACGTCGCCAAAACCAGCAGATTTAATTATTGTGGTGAAATCCGCCACCACAACATCAGTGGGCACGGATATCAATTTATTACTAAACGCGATCAGTTCGTCCTGCGGGAAATAGACCCGTTTATATTTGCCGCTCGGTACGTTGAACTCGCCACGTTGGTTATATCTACAGATCCCGTTAAAACAGTGACGATTCAAATAAACAAACGCCGCCGCACGTTCTAATGACGACGGGGGAAATAGCTGACAATTAAACTGAGTGCGTATCTGATAAAAATCAACGCCGTTATCAAATAATTTTTTGGTGGCGTTAATCATCCTCGCGAGGTCATTTTTCAGCCAAACGTACACGTTAATTAAATCGCTGTTTTTATCTGATAATAGATAGTTTTTATAATTTGTGTTTATAAACACGTTACCCGCACCAACAAACGGCTCAACCAGCCGTAGAGTGTCTGACACAGGAAGATGAGGTAATAATTGGTCGAGAATTCTTGATTTTCCCCCGACCCATTTTAAAAATGATCTTTGGACAGTCATCCGTTTTTCCTCTAATTTCACCGTTTAATCCAAACGCATTCAGTTCTAATCATGGGGCCACGTTGTGACGCAGCTCGTGCGTTGGTGCATTTCCTGTCCCAACCGTTTAGCATGTCGTTATATAATTCGCTGTTGTAACCGAAAATAACAACCCGCCCCTCGACGCGTTTAATTTTGTTTAAAAAAATTTCATGATCAACCAGCGTCATCTCGTATTGATATCCCGCGGTAGTTGTTCTGGTTGCGTGCATATAGGTCGGATCGCAATAAAATAGGGTTTCTGGACCGTCGTGTTTGTCTAACAATTCGATCGCGGGAATATTTTCGATAATAACCCCCTGTAATCGCTCAACAATTGCCAACAAATTAGCAGGTATTTTTGCCCATGTTGTTGCGTCGGTCGTACCCCTTTTTTTGGTACTACCAGAAAAACCTGAATTTTTTTGATGAATTCCATTTGAAGAAAAAGACATAAACGATCTGATTAATAATTGACTAGCCTGAATTATTTCGTCAGAACAATTGCAATAACAGGCGTTTAGATACTCATTTCTGTGAAATGGGGTTAACGCAATTAACTGAATTAATTTTTTTGCAGATTGAGGATCGCGTAAAATTTTAAACAAATTAAACACTGAACAATCAATATCGTTATAAACCTCGCGGGGGATTTTATTTTTTCGTAGCAATACACTACCCGCACCGCCGAATGGCTCAACGTAAACAGAATGGTTAGGAAAATTTGAAATTATCCACGGAGCCAGCCTAAATTTACCGCCAAAATACCTCAATAGAGGATGTCGGATTTTGATTTTTTCTACACACATATTATTTCCTAAATTGAATATATCGATTACTCACAGACACCAGCGTAAACGCTGTTACAGGCAACGCCGTCGTTCAGCCCTGCCAGCAAATCGAATTGACGCCCGCCACGAGTTGTTAGCGCCCAGTCCTGAATTGTTTTTATTCCGTGGGAGTTTAAACTGACGAGATCGGGATTTGTTTCTCTATTGGCAGGATCTAATGTTGAAATAAAAAACGCCGCACACCCCCTAGGAGCACACTGTGAAACAATTTGTTCCCAATTAGCGACGCGTTCAATCTGGTCGGGATAACGTAAAAAAATCTCGCGCAGTTCTGATTTTCTGGCGTGAATACACGGCATACACCCAACGCGGGTAAACCCCTGTTTATACAGCGGATTCGGTTCCACGCCGTGTCGTTTGGCAAATTCAAAAACCTGATCATGTGACCAATTCAAAATTGGTCGATAAATGTTCAGTCCAGGGGTGTTATCAGCGTCGGTTTCCCATACAGGTAAATTAGATCTGGACACACTCTCGTCTGCACGGACGCCCTGCCAGATAACTACCTCGTTAAATTTATGCAACAAAACATCAACGATCTGTCGTTTTACAACGTCGTGTTTTAAGATTGTTGAGCAAAATCGAGCGCGAGTGGAGGGGAATCTGCCTTTGAGAAGACATAGATCTAAAAACGGATTGCCAGTTGGTCGCAGGGCGTTAATCGCTCGCGTAATTGCGTTGGTTGCCTGTTCAGAGCTAAAACCGTATTGACTAACTAATTTTTCGTGCCAGTGGTCAGAAACGTATTGACGTTTTCGCTCAATATCGACGGCTAAATCCGCGCAAACCTGATGAATGTCCCCAACGTGATCGGTCAAATAGTTTATATATCGATACGTTTCGGGATGCTCGTGCCCCGTGTCGGCAAATACATTTAGGCGAGGGACATTGCTGTCCCTAGCTAACAGCCCAACAGCTAACGAATCTTTCCCGCCACTAATTAAAATAATGTTTATAACATCGTTGCCAAAACAACGCTGATCAATTTCTACACACATATAAATATTTAACTCCGTGAGTGATCGCAAATTGGACGAAAAGAACGGCTAAACAAAATTTCGCCCTCGCAGTTCCTCCTCGCGTTGGCAGTCAATGCACAGACTGCAACCGGGTATTGCACGACGTCGCTCGTCTGGAATTGGTTCCTGGCAATTGACGCAGCAACGTGCCGATTCACCGGTGTAAACGTTCGTTTTGCTCAGTGCGGCAGTGGTAAAAACGTCGATCCGTTCCTGAGCAATATCCGCTAAATCAGCCACGTTAAAGTTCCTCCCGCATTTGTTCGCGCATGTATTCCGCCTCGTCACGCAGTAGATCCGCCGCCTCGGACGCACTCAGATCGTCAGATCGAATATACGCAGCCAGTCGTTCCAGTTTGGTAGTAAAAACGTCACACAAACCGCGACGCAGATCGCGTTTGGCATCGTTAATTGTTACGAGTAATTGGCGTGTTAGCTCCGGTGTTTTTGGTGCTGTTGTCATTGTCGATTCTCCCGTTTAAAATCGCCCTGTTCGCACAATGCGAACGAATTAATAATGGTTTGTAGTTTGTTTAATCCCCGTCTCAACCGGTCGATCTCGTCGTCTGTGAGGGAATCAAAATTTAAATTGAACGTGTACGCGGGGGAGCCGTCAGCGTTGATGTGACTGTATCGAGCGCCAACATCCGCAGCTAGCAATAGCAAGCGTTTTTGATCCGGTGCCAATCGGTTAAACGCGGCACGAGCCAAACTCCGTTGACTGCTCAAAATTTGGTGAAAATCCCGTAGAAACCCACGCGGGATATTTGTTTCGGTGTTGGGCATTGAGTTCATATAACCCCCTTTAACCCTCAGCTATTAACTAATTTTTTAAATAATTTAATTGTTTGCCCATCGGTTTTTTCGATCCAACCAGCCGAATTATGCTGATTTACGCGAACGTAGATCACAGTAGGCGTATTAGACGATTTAGAGCTCAAATAGATTGCGTGGCTCATGGTTAGCCTCCAAAATTTAGATTAATTTTTATCTTGCTTTCCGATGCCGCTACAGCCGAGATCTCAAACATGTTGACCAGGGTGCGGGTGCGGCTTGATTTTTCTGATACAGGTTTGCTTTTGGTTGGGATCAACCCGTTTTTGATGTGCGTTTTGACCGTTTCGACTGGTAGCCCCGTTAATTCGGCGTATCGTTCGACGGTGACAAACGGCGCAGTATTTAAATTGATTGAAATTGCGTTACTCATAGTGCATTATGTCCCTTTTGGAATTATTGACCGTTATTGACCTTTATAGCTATCCGTTTCGGATTGTTTTTTATATTACTATCCAATACGGATGTGTGTCAATACTCCGAAACGGAATTATTTTTAATTTTTATAGGTGATTTATGGATACCGAAAATGAATGCAAAAAAATAATAAATAGAATGGTTTTGGCTTATGGATCAAAAACAGTTAAGTCACTAAGTGAACTACTTGGGACTACTGTCAGCGTTATAGGTAATAGAGTTGCAAGAAATTCAATTCCCTATGATTTAATAGTTAAATGCTCAATAGATACTGGTGCAAACTTACAATGGCTTTGCACTGGCGAGGGTGAGCCAAACATCGACGGTATCAAAACAGAAAAAAAATCAATTGAACTATCAAGCAAAGCATTGGAAAAAATTGAACGAATTGCAGCATTAAAAAATAGTGGTGCTATTACTGATGACGAATATCAGTTATTAAAGAGTAGTATTTTTAAGAATTAAATAATGAAAGAAATAAATAAAGGAGCATTAGAAATGATTGATTATAAAACAGCAACAAAATCCGAATTGCTAGCCGAATTTGAACGATTAAAAAAACTTTCTAATGATGACGGTTTTTTTACAAAAAAAGAATTTTTGCACTTTCCGCAAATCGCAATGCCGGGCGAAGCGCCAATCGCTGTTTCATCAGGAAAAATGGACGGTAAAACATGGTTAATTATTTTAACCAATCAACGGGTTATTTTCTTAGATAAAGGCTTGTTTTTCGGGGTTAAGCAAGTGGCTGTTGACTTAAGCACTATCTCCTCGGTAGGCGGACAAACCAAGATTTTATTTGGTCAAATTATTATAGCTGCGGGTGGGCATACTTACACCGTGGAAAATGTGCCCAAGAAAAACGTAATACCATTTACCAACATGGTAAAACAAGCAATGGAAGATTTAAGACAAGGCGGGGCATCAAACGCTAGTCAACCGCAAGCAGCAAGTAATGACCCTCTGGAACAATTAGAACGATTAGCATCGTTGAAAGAAAAAGGCATTATTACGGAAGAAGAATTCCAAGCACAAAAGGCTAAAATTTTAGGATGAGTGTACGATGAGTGTACGCAAACAATCCGGCGGCAAGTGGCTGTTTGAAAAATATTTAGATGGTGGGCGCAGAATCCGTAAAACATTCGGTACGAAAAGCGAAGCACTAGCATATGAAAATTATATTGACGAACAAGCAGCGACTAAGCCGTGGATAGCTAAAAAACAAGATCGCCGGCGTATGTCTGATTTGGTTAATACTTGGTACCAGTCCCACGGGCAGACACTAAAAGACGGTGAGCGAGTAAAAAAGATACTTGAGTTTATTTGCCGGTCAACTAATGATCCGTTAGTCAATGATTTCACTACTAGAACATTTACAGATTACCGCAAAAGACGCATGAACGGCGAGCTTTATCGAACTGATTCAGTTAAAACAATATCGTTAAGGACACTTAATCTTGAGTTGGTTTATTTGCGCGCCATGTTTAACGAACTGGCACGCCTTGGCGAATGGGATCAGCCCAACCCGATCGGCAATATCAAACAATTTAAAACCGATGAATCGGAAATGGCGTTCTTATCTAATGAACAAATAAAATTATTATTAGATGAATGTGCTAGTAGCAACGTTGCTAATTTGCTATTAATGGTCAAAATTGGGCTGTCAACAGGGGCGCGCTGGTCTGAAATAGCCAATTTAAAGTTAACACAAATACAACCTTATAAAATCACCTACACAAAAACAAAAGGGCGGCGCAATCGTACGGTACCAATTACGAAAGAACTATATAACCAAATTCCCAAAGAAAATAATAAGATTTTTAGCGGAACACATGAAAAGGCTTTTAAAAGAGCAATTGAACGGGCGGGGATCGAATTACCTGACGGACAATTAACCCACGTACTGCGTCACACCTTCGCCAGCCATTTTATGATAAACAGCGGTAATATTTTAGTATTACAAAAAATACTGGGGCATACAGACATTAAAACAACAATGCGTTATGCGCATCTTGCGCCAGATCATCTTGAGGAGGCAACCTTGCTGAATCCATTATCAAACATAAAATAAATGGCGGTAAAATGGCGGTAGAGTTGCTCATTATTGACTAATATCGCCTTTTATTGACATTGTAAATTATTGATTTATCTGTAAGTTACTGTTTTTTAATGATTGGTTTTAGTTTTCAAAATCCGCCGCCCTTAAAAGCGTGTCGGTTCGAGTCCGACCACTGGCACCAATTCAATCCATAAACTCGTTCTTGCTACAACAGTTTTGACGATAACAGTTCCTGCGATAAATATTTGCAGCTGACTTTGACAGCGTTTTAAAAAATAAGCAAATATTACAAAAATAATTCATTTAATGTGAAAGCAATACGTTCCTAAAAAGTTAATCATACTTTTTAAATATCGTCGACTTATCCTTATATTCTCTTCTTATATCTTTATTCGCTCACATGATAAGGAATATCTAAGTGATTTGGATTTTATTTTATCATGCCGATCTATCACCAAATCCAGAATATCGTGCCACAATGTCAGCTTATATGCGTTTATTAAACGCTGTTATCTGTTATCATCGCTTAGATTAAGTCGCTAGGCTCTCGTTTTATTTCACTGTGAATAAAATAATGTTGATGTGTTAAAGAATAATAAGCATGCGTTTCATGACAGATAAATATCATCATTTGATATTTATCTGCCATGGTTAGTTAGTTGGCGCCGGCATTAAGATATTTTTGCATCTCCTCTGCTGGTACCATCCCGCCACCTGTTGCCCAAACCAGATGAGTAGCATGTTGTAGTTGTTGCGGTGTTAATTGCAGACGTTGCTGATACTGTAAATCGTGATTTACTATGATAGCGCCTTTCATACCAGCAAGAGCCGAAGGTTCTAATTGAATATTTTCGGTTTGATTGAGTAAAGATAATAAATCATACATCTCTTGGTCTGACAACGTATAATAACCGTCTAACAAACGTTCCATTGCACGACCGACAAAGCCTGATGCGCGTCCTACCGCCAGACCATCTGCCGCGGTTAGATTATCAATACCGATATCTTGCACTGAAATCTTATCGTGTAAACCGGTATAAACACCTAAAAACATGCAAGGCGAGTGGGTGGGTTCAGCAAAGATACAATGGACATGATCACCAAACGCCATTTTTAAACCAAAAGCTACACCGCCAGGTCCGCCGCCTACACCACAAGGTAAATAAACAAATAAGGGATTTTCACGGTTAACGACAATACCCATTTGGTCAAATTGTTGTTTTAGACGTTCGCCAGCAACGGAATAACCCAAAAAAAGGGTTTTAGAATTTTCATCATCGATAAAAAAACAGCTAGGATCCGACTCAGCGGCTTTGCGACCTTGCTCGACAGCGACGCTGTAGTCATCTTCATATTCGATCACATTCACACCATGAGAACGTAACTTCTGTTTTTTCCATTCTCTTGCATCAGCTGACATATGAACACTAACATTAAAGCCCAATTTGGCGCTCATGATACCAATCGATAAGCCAAGATTACCCGTTGATCCTACCGCAATACTATATTGGTTGAAAAACTGTTTAAATTCATCAGAAAACAGTTTGCTGTAGTTATCTTCATAAGATAATAAACCTTGCTCAATGGCTAATTTTTCTGCATGCGTTAAAACCTCGTAGATACCTCCGCGTGCTTTTATTGAGCCAGAAATAGGTAAGTGGCTATCTTTTTTCAACAGTAACTTACCAGCAATATTTTGATTGTAACGTGCTTCTAAGGCTGTTTTCATATGATCTATTTCAACTACATCAGATTCAATAATGCCTTTTGTTGCTAAAGTTTCTGGAAAAGCAATGGCTAAATAAGGGGCAAATCGTTTTAAGCGATTGCTTGCCTCGGCAATATCTTGTTGATCAAGTCCCACATAATTTAATCCTATTTCTAATGTTGTAATATTAGGATTAAACCAGTAACAGGGTTCAAGTTTAATCAGTTTATCAACTAAAGGATTATCTTTAATAAGACATTCAATTTCGATTTGATTCATTTTGACTCCTTATGTTGAATGATTAAATCATACCTGATAATAAAAATGTGCAAAGTAATGCAACGACAGAAGCGATAAAAGTAGCACTGGTATAATATTTGAAGATTTCGGTCATTGTTGCGCCACAATATTGTTTAACCAGCCAAAATAATGAATCGGTCACAATTGTACAACCAATTGCACCTGAGCCAATTGCTAATGTGATAATTTCGGGACTGACATTAGGATACATGCTAAGCATAGGTGATACGATCGCTGTGGCTCCCATCATAGCAACCGTTGCAGAACCGACCGCAGCATGCAAAATAATGGCGACGAGCCAAGCTAATAAGATCGGATGCATATCTAATTGCGATAATATATTGGCTAAACTATCACTTAATCCACTGGTTTTTAAAATACTGTTAAATGCGCCTCCAGCTCCGATGATTAGCAGAATATTAGCAATAGATGAAAAGCAATTTTCGGTATGATTTAATAATTTACTCATTCCTATATTGCGTCTAAGACCTAAAACATAATAAGCGACAAATGCACCAATAAACATTGCAGTAATAGGGTTTCCAATAAATTCCAGCGTTGCATACAAGGACGTAGTCTTATCAATATTTAACTCTGCTGTGGTTTTGATCAGCATTAATATTATGGGTAATAATACTGTAAACAGCGTAGCAGCTAAGGAAGGTAATTCGTCTTCGGTACGCACTTTTAAATCAGAAAACTCTTCAGGGACTTTTTTAAATGGCATCTTATTTTTAATGATTCTTAAAAAAATGGGCCCCCCCACTAATGAGGCAATAAGTCCAATTAATAAGCCATATAAAATCACACTACCAATATCTGCCCCTAAAGCATTAGTAACATATAATGCGGCGGGATGAGGAGGAACAATACAATGCACAGCCATTAAAGCGGTACATAATGGAATAGCTAACATTAATAGCGAAGTCTGCGTTTTTTTGGCTATTGAAAAAGCTAAAGGAATAAGAAGCACTACGCCTACTTCAACAAATAGGGTGATACCACAAATTAAACCCACTAATACCATGATGACTTCGGGAGATAACCAACGACATTTTTGCAAAGTTATCCCTATGCGTTCTGCTGCACCGGATACTTCCATCATTTTGCCTAGAATCGTACCTAAACCAATTACGGCAGCCAAAAAACCAAGTGTTCCACCGATACCATCTTCAATTGCACTTATCATTGTTAATGGTTTCATGCCCATTAATATGCCTACGTAAAAACTCGATAATAGCAGGGCTAAAAAAGGATGAAGCTTCAATTTTACAATACTGATAACTATTAACAAAATACTACTAATCAACACACCTAAAACCCATATTTGTGAATCCATCAAGAGCTCCTGTTCAATTAAAAAGTAGGGGGGATATTAGATTTTATGCACTCACGGCTGACAAATGATAAATAATCATGTTTGCATGAGTTGAATTCAGTTGAAAAAGTAGTCTGTATAGTGAAATTAATGATTAACTAATTAAATTTAATTGATTAAATTTAATTAAGCAAATAACATAAATAAGTAAAGAAAGTGCATAAAATGTGCAATAATGATCATTACATTACTAAAAAATGAGTTGTTTTTGATCATATATTGATCTGATCAATAAGGTTGAGCATTTTAAACTCACGCTTATTTTATCATTAGTCTATTGACGTAATATGTTTATGACTTAAATAGGACAACAAATGGGTACAAGATGCATTATGGAATTGGATACCACAACTCATTGAATCATTCGTATTTCAATGCATTTAATACTAATTTAAATACATTTGAATGTCCTTTTCGGCTAGGGTAATAAATGTAAAAGGGTTCGTAAGTAATAGCAAATTCTGTTAATAATTCTATCAAACTGCCTTCAGCTAGTTGTTTTTCAACATTGGGTCTACCCATCCAGGTAATGCCTAAACCATCTAATGCAGCCTGTTTGCGTAAATGATTGTTAATCGCAAATTGGGATGAAGGTTGGTACTTAATGATGTGTCCTTGATCCGTAAATTCCCATGTTAATTCTGTTGCGTGCTGGGCTGAAATGCGAAAACCAATTAGTTGATGCTGATCCAAATCTTTAATACATTTAGGAATCATTCTATTTTTAAGATAATTGGGGCTTGCCACTAAAGCCATTGTTAAAGGTTCTGAAATTTTTACCGCAATCATTTCTTTAGGAAGATCATCACCAATACGACAACCCATATCAAATCCTTGCTTAACAATATCAACCCAATTATTATCGCAAACAATTTCTATTTTTACTTGAGGATAATTTTTTAATAAAGGTATTAATTTAGGATAAATAATACTTTCAACCGCAAGGCTCGCGGCATTGATTCGAATTGTTCCGGAAGGTGTATTAAGAAACTGTCCTAATGCGCTGACTTCGTCATTAATTGATTGATATAATGGGGCTAATTGTTTGTAAAGCTGCTCACCAGCTTCGGTAAGAGACATACTGCGCGTAGTACGATTAAAAAGTCTTAAATTAAGGCGTGTTTCTAAATTTCGCATACTATGACTGAGTGCAGAGGATGAAACACCTAACGATTTAGCCGCTTTAACAAAACTCTTTGCTTCAGCGATAATAATAAAATAATTTAGCTCATTAAAGTTATGCATATTGACCATATTGATGAATTTAATTCATGATACTATAAAAGAATCGCTGGTTTATCTCAATGACATTCCGTTTTAGAATAAATTTAACAATGTTCAATGCTCACTATTACAATTAGGTTGGGAAAAAGAGGGGATATGATGGAATATGTAAAACTAGGCAATACCGATATTGAAGTGTCACGATTTTGTTTGGGCTGTATGAGTTTTGGCGATCCTGCCAGTAAAATGCATGCATGGACACTTAATCCAAGTGAGAGTGAAGCGATCATTCAGCATGCGTTAAATTTGGGTATCAATTTTATTGATACAGCCAATATTTATTCAGCAGGAACCAGTGAAACGTATTTAGGTCAAGCAATCAAAAAAAATATTGCTCGTGATAAAGTTATTTTAGCCACCAAAGTCTATTTTAATGACGGTCACTTATCAAAAGGGGCAATTGAAAAAGAGATAGACGGATCACTTAAACGATTAGGTACGGATTATATCGATTTATATATTATACATCGTTTTGACTATACCACACCAATTACAGAAACAATGGAAGCATTACATAAGTTGGTTCAAGTTGGAAAAGTTCGAGCACTAGGTGCTTCTGCGATGTATGGCTACCAATTTTATAACATGCAACTTGCTGCTGAGCAAAACGGTTGGACGAAATTTGTCTCGATGCAAAATCACTATAATTTATTGTATCGTGAAGATGAAAGAGAATTAATTCCAATTTGTAAACAATTTAATGTTTCATTAACACCCTATAGTCCTTTAGCTGCTGGTCGTCTTGCTCGATTAGAGTGGACGACTGATACGTTACGTAGTAAAACGGATAAAACCGCTATCGAAAAATATGATAGTACTCAAGAAACCGATACCAATATAGTAAAAAGAGTACATGAACTTGCTGAAAAATATGGCGTAACAATGACTCAAATTGCATTAGCATGGCAGTTTGCGAAAGGCGTTACCTCACCGATTATTGGTGCGACAAAAACGAGGTACTTAGATGATGCAGTTGGGTCGTTAAACGTCTTGTTAACCCCAGAGGATATCACTTATCTTGAAGAGTTATATATTCCGCATCGAATTGTAGGCGCATTATAAGTGAGCAAGTAGGTCAATTCTCCTTAATAGCATTATCCAGTATTAGGGAGAATCATATTAAATTAGCTTATTTGCACACTTTTAATAGTCAATTTTTCGTGAATTAAAATAAGTAAAATTCTCATTCATTTTTAAACAATATGACTTCGTCCAATCACCTTGTTCATTATATCCATAAAAGGAACATCTTTTTGTCTCTGTTGGTTTGAACTCTTTGTCATCAAAAAATTTAATGATAACTTTATCTAATTGATTTTTGTCGTTATATAAAAATATCTTTTCTTCGCTTGACGTGTAAACATTGGCTAAATCCATTTTTAAGATATAAGTATTAACAATTCGAGAAATATTTCCATTTTCATACTGAATATCACTGATCGTCGATGGATTGGAAATACGCTCGATTTTTATTATTCTATTTTGATCATCATAAGTTGAAGACCATTCGATCTTTTTGGCTAAATCTTCTAAATGCAAAAGATTCTGCTTATCATCGAAATCCATATTTAAATCCAAATCATATTGATTATCTATCGAAAAATGGCTTTTTTTCGTCGTATAGTCGTTTGTGATCTTCACATGATCAATATCAACTGAGACAATGAAACCTTTATCATCTGATAGATATTGTTGGCGATCGCTGCCAATAATCTTTTGTTGCCTAATCAGTTTTGAATACGGAATATTCTCAACACTACTAAACAATAAATAGTTGTTAGTGAGCTCAACATTACTCAGTTTTTCATTTTTATTGCAACCAAATAGAATGATTGATAAACCACATACGAAAATGATCCTTTTCATTGCTGTTTCCTTCATTAGTCATAGTATTCGAAAGAGCGTAAAATAAATCGCTTTGTTTCTTCTTGTTCGTTTAAACAATATAATTTTGTCCAATCACCATACTGGTTAGGATCATCGTAAACGCAGTTTAATTGCTCTGTGGGGATTAATTGATTGTGTTCATTGCTTTCATATTGACCATTTTGAGCAATAAAAGCATGTTCGACGCTATTAATGAGCTGCTTCTCTGCATTATAAAAGTATTGCTTTTTATTGAGGTAAAGTGGAACGATATTTGCTTCATCTGTTTTATCAAAAATTTCATAGTCTCTTTCAACAACTAATTCATTTTTATAAGTAATTTGATTAATAAATAGATAATTGGAACCACCAATAATGCTGTTTTCAAGTTTCACAACTCGTCCTTGTTCGTCATAGGTTGAGCGGATAACTTCGTTGCCGGATGAGTCAGTTATCGAAACAATGTTTTGTTTATCATCAACATTAATTTTGTATTTTGAAAGTTCCTGATTTTTGATCATATATTGTGACTGCTGATAATCAAAATAGACTTTTTTATCGTTCAAATTGTAAAAGGTGATCAAACCATCTGCGTTCGTTTCAATCGTACCAAAATAACTTCCTTCAAACCGCTGCTTTTTAATCAGTTTTGAGTGAGGAGCAACATCATATTGACCATTATTAATATAATTATTGATGATGATTTTAGAATCGCTTTGCTTATTATCACATCCTAACAAAGTCAATAGTAAGCAACTATAGATGAGGGGGATTATATATATTTTCATGCTTTTTAATCCTTTATATTTATTTGAACGTCCTGAATGATGAATATATTTAACCACAAATAGATCAGCGATTAAACAGAAAATTTATATATCTTAATCGAATAATGATATAAACTTTAAGTATTATCAATATGAAAGCTTGATAATTATAATCCTAAATATCCTATCGTTATAAAAATAACACACATTAACAAAGAGTTATATTTTGTAAATATTGCAAACACAATCCAGAAGGAATGATAATGAAAAAATATTTATATTTACCTACCTTAATATTATTGGGGCTCGTGTTGATAGGTTGTGACACAGACAAAAGCAAGGACATAAAACAATCAGACAAAAAAGAGATCATAGTTGGATTACCCCCTAGTATGCACAACATTTTAATGGAGCGAGTGGTTAAGCCCGAATTAGAAAAAAAAGGCTACAGCGTCAAACTGGTCAATTTTAGTTCTTTGCGGGATGCCAATACCGCGCTGGTTGAAGGGAGTATTGATATGAATGCTGCACAGCATCAAGATTATCTTGATGTCTATAACAAAGAGACCCATAACGACCTTGTCTCTTTAGTACACATTCCTTCCATATCTGCCGCTCTATTTTCACAGAAACATCATTCAATCAATGATATTGCATCCAATCAAATCATTGCAATCCCGAATGATCCCTCCAACACTTCTCGATCATTATTGTTGTTACAAAAAATAGGTTGGATCAAGCTTAAACCAGACACACAATCAGGCATAATCACCTTAAATGATATTATAGAAAACAGCTATAATTTAAAATTTAAAACGCTTTTATCAGAAATTATTCCGCGAGTACTCGGCGAAGTTGATTACGCAATTATGCCAGGCGGTGTGGCATGGTTGAGTAAAGTACCAGCTGATAATATATTAATTCAAGAAGAATTATCCCCCAATTTAGAGCTAATGGTTGTCGTTAAAAAAGAAGATCTCAACACGGCATGGGCAAATGACGTTAAGCAACTTTACCAATCCGATAAACTTAAAAAATTTATTGAAGAAGATCCGGACGCTAAAGGTCGATTTATTTGGCCAAAATAGGATAGTTAAAAAACAACCAATATCTTTAGGTGGATAAAAGATATTGGTTTTATTATCAAATCTAATCATTTAATCTTATCAGCATTTGAAATTTACCTTCGCTCCATTTTGCTTTAAAGTTATTTTCAACCCATTAAATAACAGCTAATCATGCTATGTTAAGTTTTTTAGGGTTATAAAGTGACATTAGGTTCTATTAAACAAATCGTTATTTTTTTCACTTAACATTATTTAAATCTAAAAAATTTTTTTTAATTTTTTATTAAGAATATTCATTCCAATATTTACAATTTTTTCTTTTTTTTAATTTATTTATCTTATTGATTATAAATGAAATATTTGTAATTTTTGCGTGGTGTTTATATATGATTGTGGTAAAATCGCAATCCCCAAAAAAGATAAAATGAAATAAAAGTAATGACTAAAATTAAATATTTTTTAATTGTTGTTTGCAGTTTGGCTTTAGTCGGCTGTTTTGTACCAAGTAAAATTCAAACTATGATCGATAATCCAACTTCGAACGAAATAAAAGTAACCATTGATGGAACTGAACACGTTATTCCTCCAGTTTCAAAGATCGCTTACTCTTTTGAATTTGGTAAACATATTCTAGTTTATAACCAAGAAACTTTAAATATTCTGGTAAAACCCAATCGAAAGAATGAACTTAATATCATTAATCCAACATTAAATAATTACGTAATAATGAACTTCTATTTTATCGACGAAAAAATGAAACCCGCTGATTATGGTATGCTACTAATGTCCAAAAAATCAAGTATGACCACTGTATCAATAATGTATGATGGAAAGGTAAAGGAAATAGAGTTACCTCTTAGTGTGACCAATGACTTATTTATTGATCAAAGCGAATATTGGTGGAAATATGATCTTGACAAACCTGTACCAGAGAAAATCACGATCAGGGACTCTACCAAATTCTCGACGATAAAAAAAATATACCGGGAAGCGGAGTTTTGGAAAATTGCGCCAGAATATGTAGAAGAATTAGATGATTATGATATACCTTTAGATAGAGTACGTTTTGTTGAACGTACACCTGAATTAAACAAATTACCGACGTTTTCTATTCCTGATATTGCTTTAAATTCTATCGCTTGTGAACAAGGACGTAATGATATTCAAGCAAAACTCAATAATTGGCAGCAAATTTTAACCTTAACAGGAAGTGATTTTAGTGAAGGTTACAAAGATTTTAAATCAACAATAATCGATGCCAACACCGAAGCTTTCAAAAATTGTGATGGTTATAGTGAAGCATTAAATGATATTGCTGATGCACTTGAATCAATTAGCGATTTGAATTTTGTTATCTTGCAAGAATAAAAGGAATTGAAGTGTTGATATAAGCATTAAACTTCGTCTTTTTTGTGTTAAGGCATAAAATAATTTTTACTCATTTTATGTCTTAATTTTCAAACAATAATCAATAAAAAATCTATTTTTATAAGGAATACTTCGTTGATTGCTGACTGATTCGTCATAAAAAACATCAACCTAGATAAAAATATATTGATATACATCACAAAAATCAGAAAAAAATATTTTTTTAAACCACAATCAACCTCATACTAATAACCAATCTTAATTAAAGAAAGGTATATCATTATGATTAAAAGGAAATTAAAATTAGCAGCCATTATCAGTAGTTTTATCCTAAGTACTTCAACTGTATTTGCTTCAATTGACGATGTGAAAGACCTTAAAATCATTAGTTACAATGTCTATAATGGTATGAAATTAGACGAAACAGACGGAAAACAGAAATTTATCGAATGGGCAAAAGCACAAGATGCCGATATTATTGCCTGGCAAGAAATGAATTTTTTTACTCGTGAAAAGCTTGAAAAATTTGCCGCAAGTTATGGACATAAATATGCGGTATTATTGAAAGAAAAACCTGATGATGCCGCTTTTTTCCCTGTCGCCATTACGTCAAAATACCCTATAGTCAATGTTGATAAAGTCGTGGATAATCTATGGCATGGTGCGCTGTATGCCGATATTGGCAATTATCATTTTGTTATTACCCATATGAATCCATTTTGGACAGAAAAAAGAATTGATGAAATGAACTTAATTATCGATTCTATCAAATATAGCCGTGATCCAAATGGTAAATGGATTATTGCTGGTGATTTAAACTCTTTTTCACCTGCGGATAAAGAAACCTACGATAAAAGTAATCTGTTAAACGATATCAAAGAAAAACAGAAACAAAGACCGATATTAGAAAATCTTATTAATGGACAATTAAGTTATACCGTTCAACAAAATTTATTGGATGCAGGGTTTATTGATGCGTTGAAAATTACAAATAAAGAATTTATTGCGACAGCGCCAACCAAAGTATTTTACGATCAAGCTTCAACACCGCTGCGTTATGATTATATTTATATATCCCCCCCATTAAAAAACGACGTTATTGAGGTTAAAGTCTTAAAAGACGATTTTACGGATAATTACTCTGATCATTATCCTGTACAAATGATTATTAAAAATAAATCATCACAACCATAATAGTGAAAGCCATGTATCACTGCATGGCTTTTATCAGTCATTTTTATATGACAGTATTTTCCAATGATAATCATTAAGTTGTGATTGTGATCGCGACATGTCCATTTAAATTCAATTAATATCAAAAAGAGCTTCGAATAATCTAACTCGAATTGATGAAATCAAAAAAGTTGTAGGATAAAGATATGAAGAAAAATTGTTTAGTACTGATTATAGTGGGTTTGTTTTCGTTATTTTCATATGCATTGGCAACAGAAGATTTAGTGATATCACAATATCAACATTCGCCGAATAAAGTGTATACCGGTAAAGATCAACCAGAAATTACCATTGCAAATTTCAACATTGCAGGCGGGCTTAGAAAGCATAAGGTTAATTTAGATTTAGTTGCTAACGCGATTAAAGCAATGGATGCGGATATCATAACTCTTGAAGAAGTCGATCAAAATACCACACGTAGTGATGGCTTTGATCAAGCAAAAGTAATAGCAGAAAAAACGGGCATGTACTATCTGTTTGGCAAAGCAACGGACATGAAAGGCGGTAATTACGGTAATGCCATATTGTCTAAATATCCAATAGTAAAAAGTAAAACTTTTTTGTTACCCTCTGGTGATTTTGAACAACGATCCCTGATGTTAAGTCAAATTAATGTGCCGGGTTTTGATTCGCCAATTTATGTGTTTAATACTCATTTTGATTGGCATGAAGAAGATGAGGTAAGAATGTCACAAGCACGTTTTATTAATAGTATTGTTTTTGACGATCTGGACTTAGATGATGAATTTCCTAATTTAGTATCTGGAATTATGTTATTGTTAGGCGATTTTAATTCTGTTAAAAATGATAGAGTCATTAAAGAGCTTGAAAAATACTGGACTTTGGTAAAACAAGAAAATGTCGATACTCGCACTTGGCCAGCAGGAAATCCTGGATTAGATTTAGATCATATTTTTACAAGTCGAAATCAAATATGGCAAGTTGAGCAATTCATTATTCCCAATGATGGCAATGAGTGGAATGGTATCAAATGGCCGCTTGTAAGCGACCATATTCCTGTGATCGCTAAATTAAAATTGATTGAGCAATAAAAAATGGAAATGGGCATTTAGCCCATTGTCTTATAAGCATCATTTTAGTTTAGCAATAACATAAACATAAACTAGCTCGCTGATTAATTCGATAAGTGTTTGCGTAACGATAATTGCAGGTAGGATAGGTATTGCATTAGGTATGGCTAACGCTAAAGGTAAAATGACTAGCGCATTTCGAGTACCTGCACTAAAAGCTATCGCTCGACTTCCTGCGACGGAAACATGAAAACACCGACCAACTAACCATCCAACTAAAGGGGCGACAATAGCAAAAATTATATAAAATGGAATAACGGATACAACGACTGATAAATTACCTTTCAGCTGAGGTAGAACTGCCAAAATAACGATAAAAAGCGTTAATGCCGTGGCTGGAACGGGTAACATATTTAACCCATGTATCATTTTTTTGCCTGTGTGATTTCGTACAGCCCAGACTTGCATTAAGGTAGCTAAACAGAAAGGAATGACTATTAACCATATAAAAGCATGGATAAAGGGTTGGAGGTGAATGAGCTGGTTGACCTGTTCGCCAATCATAAAAGTTAAGTAAACAGGTAGTAAACACATTTGTAACAACAATAATAAAGGTGTTGCCATCAATAATAAACGGGCATCTGCGCGTCCAAGATGAGAAAAAGTGACAACATAATCAATACAAGGGGCAAGTAACACAAGTAATACGCCCAGTTTAATGAAAGGCTCGGAAGGTAGAAATAGCGCTAATAATCCAACCCCAACAGGTATAATAACAAAATTTGTTATAAGTAATGCCACCATAAATCGCTTATAAGACCAAAACGGTTTAATCTCAGTCACAGGAACTTGTAAGAAAGTGACAAACAACATGAATGCTAATACTGGATTGATAAACATGTCGAATATTGAGGTGTTGTCTAAACAAAATACCAGACCAATAGCTATCATTACCACAGAAAAATAAATAGCTATCTGATTTTTTTCTAAGTTATCTTTGATTTGTTGCATAGTGTCATTATTCATTAGGCAATAACGAACAGATAGCATATCAGAAATCAACAAATTCAAAGAATGTAATATTCATGCCAATAGATACAAACAGTTATCATTGTATTTCGATTCAATTCAAATTATTTGATTAATTATTTAGTTCAAATAGCTAATTTATTGACAGCATATAAATGGAAAATACCTTGGATTTATCATCCATATCACTATTTTGCTTAAATTTATCACTTAAAATCATTATAGCATTGACAACAACTGAATTTTTGTTGAACTACGCATTCAAATTGGCAAGTATTTATCAAAAATGCGATCTTTGTCACATCAGATAATAAAAGCAAATTCGCTGTCTAATTATCAACAATCTTTCATTGTTGAACTCGGTACAAACAATCTTATCTCTATTTTAGGGAAAAAATAGCATTGTATTTCAACATGAAGCCAAATTAGCTTTTCATTTTGAGACAAATAAAAGCTTTTTTTAACAATTTCAATCCACCTGTAATCTGCAATCAAGATCACAATTTATCATCATTCAAATACCTATACTGATATTCATGTTTCGGTCAATTCTTTTGTCGAATTTTTATCAATCAGGAGGTCGTAATGAAAACGTATGTCAAAAATTGGATCACAATAGGGTTACTCAGCGCATTGGGTTTGTCTGTTGATGCGGTGTGGGCTAAAGAATATCAATTAACAGGGCAGCATACCCAAATCACCCTATCTGATAGTGGTAATCAACAAAACGTCACATCGTTTAATATTACTAATCCCGTAACTAATGATTCAATCACTGTTAATACGCTATTTGAGATCACACTAAATTCGGGGAAAAAATTGACCGATAAAGATTTTCACTTAGATAATTTACAACAAAAAGACAATCAAATTTATATAAATTTCAGTGGTCATGATATTGCGATTCAAACCCTATTGATTCTCAATGATGATAAACATTTTGCCAGTTATGAACTGCAAATCACTCCTAAAAAACAGGCACTTTCAATGTCAGACGTTTCTATAATGCCATTTCATTCTCAAGCGCCATTTGTTTACGGCTCCGTTGTCAGTTCGCCGATTATTAGTGATACCTTTTTTATCATTCCCGAAAATCCATTGACCAATACCGTTGCCTATGAAGGTGGTGTGTTGCAAAAAATTCCGCAAGCTATCCCGTTACAAGTGAATCATACCTTGAGTTACAAAACCTATATTGGCACTTATGAAAAAGGGCAATTAAGACGCCATGTAAATGAATTTATTAATCAAGTTCGCCAGCGACCATATAGCCCGTACTTACATTATAATTCTTGGCTAGATATCGGATTTTTTAATCCCTATACTGAAAAGGAAGCACTGTTACGAATCGAACAATATGGTCAAGAATTAGTTGAAAAACGTCATGTTACCCTAGATGGTTATCTGTTTGATGATGGTTGGGATAATTTAACGGGTAACTGGGGATTTGGTGATAATTTTCCGAGTGAATTTAAAAAATTAAAAACCGCATCAGAAAAATATCACGCCGCGCTGGGTATTTGGTTGTCACCTTGGGGTGGATACAATAAACCACGTGATACTCGTGTTGCCAATGCATTAAAACTGGGTTATGAAACAATGGATGGCAAACTCGCCTTATCAGGCCCTAAATACTACGCTAATTTTCATAAACGAATTTTAGAATTAATCCAAAATCAGAACATTACCATGTTCAAACTCGATGGAACAGGTAATGCAGATAAAGTGATCGCCGGCAGCCAATTTACCAGTGATTTTGATGCTGCGATCCATTTGATCCAAGATATGCGTAAAGCTAATGATCATTTATATATTAATCTAACAACTGGTACACAAGCGACGCCGTCTTGGTTATTTTATGCCGACTCTATCTGGCGAGGTGGCGATGATGTCAATTATTATGGACCCGGTAGTAAAGTTCAACAGTGGTTAACTTATCGTGATGCGGAAACCTATCGTTCTATTGTTTTAAAAGGTCCCTTGTTTCCATTAAATTCACTTATGCTGCATGGTATTGTATACGCTAAACAAGCAAAACATTTGCAACAAGAAACCGAAAATGACTTTGCTGATCAAGTTTGGAGTTACTTTGCAACAGGAACGCAATTACAAGAAATGTACATTACGCCTGAACTGATGACAACAAACAATTGGGATACGTTAGCATCGGCTGCTAATTGGGCAAGAGATAACCAAAACGTCTTATTCGATACCCATTGGATTGGTAAAGATCCCACAAAATTAGGGGTATATGGTTGGGCGGGATGGACGCAAGATAAATCCATTATTACTTTACGCAATCCGTCAGATAAACAGCAAATTTATTATCTGGATTTACAAAATGATTTAGAGTTGCCGGCAAAGGCAAGTTCACATTTTAAAATCAACATTGATTATCACAGTGAAGCTTATGCGCAAAAACCAACGAGTGTGGAAAAAACGGCATTAATCACTCTTGAGCCTTTCGAAACAGTTGTCATGTCGCTAATTCCACAATAATTACAATATGCCTTGTCTGCAAATACAAGGCATAAAATTAGGCTCAAAATAGGCATATGAAATGTCAAAGTTTAAAACGGGCTTAAAACGAATGGAAAAAAATAATCTAATGAAACTATTTACAATAGTAAAAAAGCTCATTTTGAACTGATATAATTTTTTCATTCAGGTTTCCTGCTTATCTGAAAGGGAACCTGAAAATTAACATCAAATCGATACGACGTTTTTAACATCACTCTCCATTTCGTTGCTTTATTCTGATAATAAACATGAAAACACTAGGTTGTTTTAACCGTTAAATAAAAATAATTTTGTTAACGTTTTCAACCAAAATTTATACATATTTTTCTGTCTATTTTTTGACAAACCCAATATACTTGCCAAACCTGTATTTGATAATGATTATCATTATTAATTGTAAGGTTAAATTTAGAGATGTGTTAAATGATTTAATTGTTTTTTATGAAGGAATGAAACATGAGTTATAAAAAGGTAAGTATCTTATTACTCTTTATGAGTTTTTCTTCACAAGCTGAGTCTGTGCTTGAAGATAAAGATACAAAGCAAAATATTGATGAACCGAATAAACCATTAACGAAGAACAATATGGTTAATCGTGACGATATAGACGATGTGATTACTGTCATTGCCGGCTCATCAACGCAAGATGAATTAAAAAAAATAAATAGTGTTATTGCGGGACGATCAACACTTTCATCAGGGCTAATAGAACAAAACCAATCCGATAATGTTGCCGAATTGCTCAATACTTTACCCGGTGTAAGTGCTGCTGGTTCAGTTAGGCCAGGGGGGCAGACCTTAAATATATGGGGTTTTGGTAAAGTTGAAGATGTCAAAATTATTGTAGATGGTGCACAAAAAGGATTCCAAAAATATCAACAAGGATCGATTTTTGTTGAACCAGAACTTCTTAAACAAGTTGAAGTTAACAAAGGTCCACACGATGTGAAGTTTGGAAATGGCGGCTTTGGTGGCGTGATAAAAATGGAGACTAAAGATGCGATTGATCTGCTTGACCCCAATCAATACCTTGGCGCATTAATCAAATACAGTTTTCATTCAAACAATCATCAGAATATGGTGACTGGTGCAGTTTATGGTAGAACACAAGATGACATGTTTGATGGTCTTATTTATTACACGAACCGAGACAGCGGTAATTTTAAACGCCCCGATGGCTCAAGATTTGAGTTTTCGGAAGATGACATGGATTCCTACATGGCAAAACTCAATTTTAGACCTAATGAAGAACACACTTTTACTCTATCAGGTATACGTTCAAAACGAGATTCATGGCAACCTTGGGCTGCCAAATATGTCGAAAAAATGACACCTCCAACCGCTGCACAAATTAAAAAATATGGATATAAAGCAGCATGGTTAAGAAAATTGGTAAAACGTGATCAACAAGATGAATCCGCCCAATTTAAATGGAATTATCAGCCAACTTATAATCCGTTAATTAATTTGACGTTACACACCACTTATTCCAAAACCAAACAACATGATACTCGTCCTAATAAATACAATCCGGTGGCTTCATTAGGGACAATGGGTAACGAAAGTTGGGTTAGCTATACCGATAAAACTATCGCACTTGAAAATGTCAGTATTTTTAACACCGGCGCTGTCGATAATGCATTAAAAATTGGATTACAAGCACATCTACATGATCGTGATACGTTAATGTATTACAAAAATTATGCTAAAAAGCCAAATTATCACAATGGTTATTTCCAACCGGCTTACATGCCTTCTGGTAAACAGCAAACTTATAGTTTTTATATTCAAGATGAACTTTCGATTAGTGATTTTGTCTTATCACCCAGCCTTCGATACGATTATGTCCGAAATCACGGTAAAAAGAATTATGCTTCAGCGTATAACGATCCCGATCCTCGTTATGGTCATGACTATTCACCCGTGACCTATTCAGGTTGGACACCACGCTTTGGATCCTATTGGCAAACCACCCAAAATGTCGGATTTTTTGGGGATATCAGTTATGCATGGCAAGCACCAACAATTGATGAAAACTATGAAGTCCAGTTCACTCCTAAAAATGGAGGAAGCGGTAAAATTTCGGCAACCAGCCGTCATTTGAAAAAAGAGCGGAATTTATCAATTCGAATTGGGAATATTCTCGATTTTAATAATTTAATACTCGAAAATGATAAGTTACAAGTTCGTAGCACGTTATTTAGACAGCGTGTCACCGATGAGATTTTTGTTACTCGAGGATTCAATGGATCAATATGCGGTCCAGGCAAAGCGTGTCCGCTTGGGCAGTCCAATTATCGTAATATTCCGGGTAAAATGATTGTCAAAGGTTTTGAACTTGAAACGTTTTATGACAGTAAATATTGGTTTGCAAGTGCCACTTACTCAATTCAAAAAGGCGAACGAGATACAGCACCACAAGCACCATGGATGCATCATAAGACCTATGTCGCAACGATTGCACCACGCACCGCAACATTAACAACGGGGTTTAAAATTCCGGACTGGAATGTGAGAGCAGGGTGGAATGCTCAATTTGTACGAAAACAAGATCGCACAGGATTAGAAGATAGAAATCATGACGGATTAAATGATCTGGGCGCTTATGGATTAGGGCGATCGTCGGGGTATTCAATACACAATCTTTTTGCAAGTTGGCAACCGACTTTTCTGCCTAAAGCCGAAATTAAGTTAACCATTGATAATCTATTTAATAAAGATTATCGACTTTATTTAGGCGAAAACACCTATGGACTCGCCCGAAACTTTAAAGCAAGTGTTTCATACCGATTCTAAACTTCATTTAAATGTGAATACTGCCAGTTTACTGGCAGTTTGAATAAGTCATCAGTGCTGAATCTATCTACCATTTGCCTGCCGTTGAGCCACCGTCAACGACCATAATTGTACCGGTAACAAAATTAGAATCCGTTAAATACATGACGGCATTGATAATATCTTGAACCTGCCCAATCCGATTGACAGGAGCCATAGATTTTAACACTGCTTGAACTTGGGGATCGGTAGGATGCATTGGGGTCTCAATAATGCCAGGTGCAATACCGTTAACCATAACATGGCTTGATGCTAATTCTAATGCTAAACCTTTAATGGCACTATTAATACCGCCTTTGATCATAATCGGTAATAAAGCTGGTACAGTCAAATTAGGTTGCATAGCAATGGCAGCAGTAATATTAATGATATGTCCTGACTGATTGGCTATCATATGTTTAGCAGCTGTCTGAGCAGGGTAGAAAAACCCTTTAAGGTTGGTATCAATTAGGGTGTTTAGATCATCTTGTGTATACTCAACGGCGGGTTTAGATATAAATATGCCTGCATTATTCACTAAAATATCGACTTTACCAAATCTTGCAGTAGCGTGTGAAAAAAGCAATTCTGCTGTTTGCGGCTTTGCAATGTCCCCAGCTACAAGTAATAAATTATCAGGTTCGCCTAATTTAATCGCTGCTTGTTCTAAACGAGCTTTATCTCGACCATTGGCAACGACATTGAAACCTCTCTCAAGATAGGCTTTCGCTATCGCAAAACCAATTCCACTTGAAGCACCAGTCACAATAACGGTTTTATTTCCTTTATTCATCGAATTTAATTCCTGTTTTGACTCACATTACAGATGATTATATAAGAGTTGAATTGAAATAGAAATTTGATTGCAAAAAGTAAAACAATTTACAAAATTCTAGATCGAACAGTAAACAGAATGAAATCTATTTACTGCTGGTTTAGTTAAATCAACGCATAAGATATTGTTTCGATCGATTAATCCAAATCACTAAAAAGAGTGTGCGTCCTAAACTAAATAAAATATAGGAAAACCACAAACCGTTATTGCCCCATATTGGTACAAAAATAGATTGAGCGATTAACCAAAGTAAAAGGGCAAGGATCATAGAATCACGAATAGAAGATGTATAACTGATGCCCGAAAACACCCCGTAATAGATCAATCCGCCAGCAACCACAACCGGAAAAATAACTAACCAATAATGGTATTGTAGACAAAGATTAATGATGTCATTTTGATTGGTTAATAATCGGATTATCGTGGTGTCAAAAGCAAACCAGATTGCAATTAATATTACCGGACAAATCACACACGCTTGCAGTGACCAACGCAAGGTTTGTTGGTATAACGCCATATTTTGCGTGCCTTTAGCTTTACCACTAAAGACACTTGACGCATTAGCAAAACCATCAAATAAATACGCCATTAAGTAATGGATTTGAAACAGTACCGCATTAGCCGCCAATACTTCAGTACTAAAACTTGAACCAATTGAAATAAAATGATTCGTTACAACTAGCAGGCAAATAGTTCGAATCATTAAATTAGTATTAACTAAAATTACCCCTTTTAATGACTGCCACGATAGAATCGATTTCAAATCCGTTTTTTGTTGTGATTGGGGTAAATAGCGACCAATAAACCCGATCCCTAACAACGTACAAATCACTTGCGCACTGAGTGTTGCAAATGCCACGCCTTGAATATCCCAATGAAAGCCCCAAACAAAAATGACCGCCATAATAATATTGAGTAAATTAATCAACACTTGCAAAAACAGCACAGCTTTTATTTTGGACATCCCCATTAACCAACCAACCAGCACATAGTTAATCAGTACAAACGGGGCTCCCCAAATTAGGATCGAAAAATAGATATCTGCATAATGCCTAACTTCTTCATTAGGTTTGATGATTTGCATTGAAGCACCAAAAATAAATTGCTGAAAAACAATAAATAAAATGCCTAAAACAATCGCAATAAACAGGGGGCGAATTAACGAAGAACGCAGTAATAGGGGATCATCTAATGCTTGTGCCGCAAATCCGGTGGTACTCACACGTAAAAAACCAAATAACCAATAAATGGTATTAAAGATCACCGCACCAACGGCAATGCCTGCAATAAAAGCAGGATTGGGTAGATGACCGACCAACGCAGTATCAACCACGCCCAATAATGGGGTTGTGATAGTTGAAATAATAAAAGGGATAACCAATGCTAAATAATCGTTAAAACGATAACGTTTATTAACGGCGGATTGTGTTGTCATAGATTAAAAACCTAATATAGAGTCAAGAAGTTGTTTGGAATAATCATGACGGACATTACTCAATTGGGCAATATCGTCAACCTGTTCTACAATTCTTCCTTGATAAAAAAACATCACTCGATTACACAAATACGTAATCGTGGTTAAATCATGAGTAATAAAAATACTTGTTAAATTTAACTGTTTTTGTAAATCAGCCAATAACGATAAAATCTGCGTTTGAACAGAAATATCTAATGAACTGACTGCTTCATCAAACAAAATAAATTGCGGATGACAGGCAATCGCTCTGGCTATGCAAATTCGTTGCAATTGACCGCCACTCATTTCATGAGCAAACCGCTGACAGAATGAATGATCTAATCCAACTTGTTCCAATAATTGATCTATTCGTTTTTTTCGTGCTGTCGATGATAACTTTTCGTAAATATCAAGGGGTTCAGCAATAATATTAGCAGCCGTAAAATAAGGATTCACCGAGGCATTATAATCTTGAAATACAGCGCTAATATTACGTCGCTGTGATGAGCATTTCCATGCTCGTTTCGCAATATCTTGCCCGTTAAATAGGATCTTACCCGTATCGGGTTTTTCTAAACCTAAAATAAGCTTTCCAAGTGTGCTTTTGCCACTGCCACTTTCACCAATAATACCCAGACATTCGCCCTGTTTTAACGAGAAAGAAACATCATTAATGACCTTGTTCTTCTTGCGACTAAACAGACCTTGATGAGGTTGTAAAAAGGATTTGCTTACCTGTTCAACTTTCAATAATGCAGACATTTAAGCACTCTCCAACGTCGGAATAAACATTTTAGGATAAACCACCGAATCAAATTTAGCTAACAACTGTTTGCGCGCGCTGATTAGATAACGGGTGTAATCATTTTCAGCATGATAAAAGATTTGATCTCGACAGCCTTGTTCAACAATTTTACCTTGTTGCATGACAACAATATGATCGGCAATATGATGTATCACGCCTAAATCGTGTGAAATAAAGATCATGGCGGTAGTTGATTGCTGCTTGATTTGTTTAAACATTTTCAAAATATGGAACTGACTAATCGAATCTAAAGCGGTTGTCGGCTCATCAGCAATGATCAATTCGGGTTTTAGCATTAATGCAATACCGATCATGATTCTTTGTAACATTCCACCACTCAATTGATGAGGATACTTATTATAAATCTGTTTGGGATCAGTTAAACCGATTTCTTTAATCATAGTTAGTGTTTTGGCAACGGCATCTTTTTTGCTTAAGGGAAGGTGTGCTTGTAATGTTTCGATGACTTGTTTGCCGATACGATAAAGCGGATCGAAAGCACTCATTGGATGCTGTAAAATGATCGCGATAGTGTTACCCCGAATCTGACGCAGTGTGTCAGCAGACTGTGTTAAAAGATTGCCTTTCACTTGTCGATTCAACTGGGGTTGTCTAGGATTAAAAAGAATTTGACCTTCGACTTTAAAATAGGGTTCTAATAACCCCATGATCGCTTTACTGGTTAAACTTTTACCACTACCACTTTCGCCGACAATGCCTACACATTGGTGATGTTCAACATTAAACGAAATGTTATCCAATAACGTTTGACCATTATCAAGGTTAACCGTGAGATTTTTAACCTCTAACAGGGGGTTACACATGTGTTTTTTCCTTCGGATCTAAAATATCTCGCAAACAGTCACCTAATAGATTAAAAGCCGCCACGACGACTAAAATAGCTATCCCCGGATAGACCATTTGCATTGGATGTTGAATCATTACATTCTTGGCTTCACTAAGCATTAATCCCCATTCGGCAGTCGGTGCTTGCACGCCCAATCCAATAAAAGAGAGCGCCGAAATATTCAAAATGACCCAGCCTGTATCGAGCGTGGCTAACACCACCAATTCCGACATAATATTAGGTAACAAATGACGGCGAATAATAAAGCTGTGTGGTGCACCAATGGCACGTGAAAATAAAATATAATTTTTTCGACTGTATTTAATCACTGAACTGCGGATCATTCGGCTGTACCATGCCCATTTCACCACGATATTAGCAATAATCACGTTTTCAATCCCCACACCCAGCACTCCGACAATCGCTAAAATCATGACTTGACTAGGGAAGGAGAGCATAATATCGCAAAGGCGCATAATAACTTCATCAAGTTTGCCTCGTTTGTAACCTGAAATTAGCCCGATGATTGAACCGACGATAATGGTAATTGTCATGGTTAATAAGGATAAAAAGAGGGTCGAACGGATTCCATAAAGTAAACGAGAAAAGATATCCCGACCTAAATGATCACAGCCTAGCCAATGTTCAGCTGAGATACTGGCATATTTGCGGACAATACGAACTTTATTTGGATCAAATGGGGCAATATAGGGCGCAAAAATACCCAAAAGAATGATGATGGAAATGATTATCAAACAGCATAATGCCATTTTATTTTTCAATAATTGCTTTACAACACTCATGCTAAATCCCCACTATTTTGTAATCGAGGATCCAGCCATTGATGCACCACATCAACAATAAAATTACACACGACAAATAAAATAGCCATAACTAAAATATAAGCTTGAATAACAGGATAGTCCCGATTCATGATAGCAGCTATACATAAGCGCCCAAGTCCCGGCCATGAAAAAATATATTCCACAACAAACGAACCGGCAATCAATTGTGGAATTGTCATACCCAGTGCGGTAATGGTGGTATGTAATGAATTAACTAAGACATGTTTTAAAATTATCGCCCGTTCCTTTAATCCTCGACTACGTGCATAAAATACAAAGTAATTCTGCATATTTTCCAGCATATTATTACGAATAAAGCGAATATAAGTAGCAATATAAACAAAAGATAAAGTTATTGTCGGTAAAATAAGATTTTGCCATGTGCCATAACCATTGGTTGGTAACAGATCTAAATAATTAGCAAAAAACCAAATACACAGCAAACCAAGCCAATAACTAGGCATGGCGGTACCAATAAAAATGATGATTCGAACAATATGATCGAAGACTGAGTTAGCAAAAATAGCACATAACACGCCTAGCACTAAGCTAACGAATAAAGTAAGAACAAATGATGACACTGCCAAAAGTAAAGTTGGGGTTAAACAACGAATCATTTCATCCCAAACTAATCGATCCCGATGAACGAATGAACGTCCAAAATCCAGATGAAAAGCATGATATAACCAACTAAAATATCGAGACCAAAAGGGCTCATTTAACCCCAGCTCTTGGCGCATACTTTCGATGGCTACAGGCGTTGGCATAATCTCATTTAAGCGTAAAGCAACTTCAGCAGGATCAGAAGGGGCAAGGTTGATCAGCAAAAAAGCAATGAACGAGATACCGATCAAAATCGGTATCATCATCAATAAACGTTTAAAAATATAATGTAACATTATGACTAACTAACTATAACGCAATTAATAGTACATTTTCTCAAAAGGAATATCAAATTGTGATGGAGCAAACTCAATGCCTTTAAGAGATTTAATAGCAATAGCTCGATTGCGTTCATAAGTTAAAGGAATATAGACCGCTTGTTTATGCAATGTCTCAAGCACATAACGATATAGGGCTTGGCGTTCTTGCTCGTCTGTTGAAATCAATGCTTTGCTAATGCTGGCATCAATTTGAGGCTTTTCTTTTAAGCCTTGTTGAGCCATATAATCCCCATATACTGGTAATTTCATACCGGATAAAAAGGATTGCGGATCATAAGGCGTACCCCAAGAAATATCGAATACCATATCAAAATTACCCGCTTTTTGGCGGTCACGATAGCCTTGTTCTTCTTCACCATGAATATTCAGTTTTAATCCAACTTGTTCAAATTCATCTTGCATATATTGGGCGATGGTTTTTTGTGAAGCAGTATTACTATCATAATACAGGGTGATTTCGAACGGTTTGCCGTCTTTTTGGCGGTATTGTTGACCGTTGGCTTTTGTCCAACCTGCTTTATCCAAAAGTTGTTGTGCTAATTTAGTATCGTATTGATAAGGTTTTAATCCAATATTGGCATAAGGGATATTGGTCGCCATTAGGGTATCAGCCGGTGCTTCACTGTGATTAAAAATTCCTTCTGAAATATCATTTTTATTAATAATATGCTCAATTGCCTGACGCACATTAACATCACTTAATGCAGGGCGGGTCGTGTTCATCAACACGATACGGCTTGAAACAGGTTTAGACATCAATGTCTGAAACTTATCCATTTTCGAAAGACGCTCGAAAGAATCGGCATCTACCATATTTTTGCCATAAATCAGATCGATTTCACCTTTTTCAAGTGCCATCAAACGGCTTTGATTATCCGCAATCACCTTCATTGTAACGGTTTTGAGTTGTGGTTTATTTCCCCAATAAGTGGGATTGGCTGTAAAAATAGCATACTGATCTTTCTTATGTTCACTTAACACATAAGGCCCCGTACCAATATAAGAATTAACGCCATTTTTGGTTTCACCATTTTTCATGGCATTAGGCGATATAAAACGCATAGGGCGGGTGACGGCAATCTCAATCAAAAATGGATAGTAAGGTTCAGACAGATTGACTTGTAGGGTATAATCATCAAGCGCTTTAATATCGGTAATTAAACGCACCATTTCAAGCCAAGTATGACGATCTTTATTTGAAAGTACGGCATCCCAATTTAATTTAGCGCTATGCGCATCGAATTTAGTACCGTCGCTAAATGTCACATCTTGTCGAAGTTTGAACGTATAGGTTTTTCCTTCATTACTGATTGTCCAGCTTTCCGCAAGCCAAGGTGAAAAAGAGCCATCTTCGTTATAATGGACTAATGACTCATACAGCATATTTTGAGCCCACATCTCACCAGAATAGAGGTGAGGGTTAAGATCACGAATATCGCGAAAGTTAGCAAAAGTGATATCATCTTTAGCGAAACAATTAAGGCTAGCTGAGGCTAATGCGAAAACCATTAACCATTTTTTTGTGCGGTTGAAATGTACTATCATGGGCAATCCGTTATGCAAAAGTTTTTAAAAAAAAATCATTGATGGAAATAGTGTCAAAAATGTTGTAAATACAACGATTTTTAGCGCAAGAATAGTAGCACAGATGCAAATGATAATAAATATCATCTAGTCTATTTTTTAGCAAAAAACTTACGAAATTTTGTTAAAACAAATCTTAACAGAACGATTTCATCGCAATCTGATTAACAGGGATAATAAATAATCAAACAAAAGTAATAGAATTGCTTTATAATAACTAACGAAAATTTAATTTTTGTTTATTTAGGAAACATTTCATGTCATTTGACTCTCTTGGTTTAGATGCCAAGATTTTAAAAGCACTACAAGAACAACACTACACTCAGCCTACCCCCATTCAACAGCAAGCCATTCCGGTAATCTTATCGGGAAAAGATCTTATGGCAAGTGCACAAACGGGCACTGGTAAAACCGCAGGTTTTGGTTTGCCAATTTTGCAAAAGCTGATTGAACAACAAGCCAAAACGGCAAATCGCCCCGAAACAAAAAAGAAGAAACGCCCCCTTTATGCGTTAATTTTAGCGCCAACTCGTGAACTTGCTGCGCAAATTGGTGAAAACATTCGTGATTACAGCCGTCATTTAGCAATTCGTTCATTAGTTGTTTTTGGTGGCGTAAGCATTAATCCTCAAATGATGAAGTTGCGTGGTGGTGTGGATATTCTGATCGCTACACCCGGACGGTTACTCGATTTAGTCCACCAAAATGCTGTTGATCTTGCAACGGTTAAAGTGCTGATTTTAGACGAAGCCGATCGCATGTTAGATATGGGTTTTATTCATGATATACGGCGAGTGATTGCAAAATTACCTAAAAAACGTCAAAATTTAATGTTTTCAGCAACGTTTTCAGATGAGATAAAAACACTAGCGGAAACGATTTTACATTCCCCTGAAACGGTTGCTGTCGCCAGAACCAACAGTACATCAACACAAATTACCCAATATGTTCATCGAGTAGATAAACGTCGTAAACGGGAATTACTATCGTACTTAATTGGTAAAAATCAGTGGCAACAAGTACTAATTTTTACTCGCACTAAGTACGGCGCTAACCATTTAGCTGAGCAACTCACTAAAGACGGAATTAAAGCTTCAGCTATTCATGGTAACAAAAGCCAAGGCGCCCGCACCAAAGCCTTAGCCGATTTTAAAACCGGACAAATTCGGGCACTAGTCGCCACCGACATTGCAGCCAGAGGATTGGATATTGAACTATTGCCTTATGTGGTTAATTATGACTTACCGCAGGTTGCTGAAGATTACGTGCATCGAATTGGTCGAACAGGGCGAGCGCAAAATCAAGGGCAGGCGATTTCGTTAGTCTGTATTGACGAACTGCCACAATTAAAAGCCATTGAAAAGTTAATCAAAAAACCAATACCCGAAATCCATACCGATGGTTTTGCCGTTGACCCAACCATTAAAGCTGAGCCGAAAACAAAATCTTCACCTAAAAAACGGCTATCGAAAAACGATTACAACACGCAAAATCGGTCTAATCAACCCAATAAGCGTGGTGGTGTTAACCGAACAAAAAAATACGCTAACACAAATAACAAACAGAGTCATACTCATTAAAATAGAAGGATATTATCATGGTAAATCGCAGTCGACGTTTACGCAAAAAATTACATATTGAAGAGTTTAAAGAATTAGGTTTTACTGTCAGTTGGTCTTTTGACGAAGGAACAAGTGAAGAAACCTTAGATAACATTGTTGATCAATTCATTCTCGAAGCTATCCAACCAAATGGCCTAGCATATGAAGGCAGTGGGTATCTAAATTGGAAAGGCATTGTCTGTACTCAAAAACTCGGCAATTGTACCGAAGCGCATCGTGACATTGTGACAAAATGGCTTGAAAGTCATGGTTTAAAAAATATTAAAGTCAGCCCGTTAATTGATATTTGGTGGGATGAATTAGATTTCTAATCGATTTTAAACCATATTTGATTAAGTTAGCTTAATTATTCAATAGCCACAATTGTGGCTATTTGTTTGCAATTCATTTAACTAATTATTCGATTCCTTGACTATGTAAATAATCTTCATAATTACCGGTATAATCAATCACTTTTTCAGGTGTAATTTCGACAATACGAGTCGCTAACGAACTGACAAACTCACGGTCATGCGAAACAAAGAATAGGGTACCTTGATAAAGTTCAAGCGCCATATTGAGCGACTCGATCGATTCCATATCTAAATGGTTTGTCGGTTCGTCCATGACAATGATATTCGGTTTTTGCATCATCAATTTACCAAATAACATCCGTCCTTTTTCACCACCCGACAGCACTTTAACCTTCTTCTTAATATCATCTTGCGAAAATAATAAGCGACCTAAAACACTTCGTACAGCTTGTTCATCATCAGTAGGTTGCTTCCATTGGCTCATCCAGTCGAACACGGTTAATTCTTCATCAAATTCGTATTCATGATCTTGAGCATAATAACCGATATTGGCATTTTCTGACCATTTAATCTCGCCTTGTTCAGGGGTTAGTTCTCCCATTGAGGTTTTAATTAAAGTGGTTTTACCAATCCCATTGGTACCTAAAATGGCGACCTTCTCGCCGACTTCAACCATTAAATTAAGATTTTTAAATAAAGGGCCATTATCAAAGCCTTTGGTTAAATTCTCAACGACCAAGGCATTACGGAACAATTTTTTATCTTGCTCAAAGCGTATAAATGGATTTTGACGGCTAGATGCTTTCACTTCCTCTAGTTTAATTTTCTCAATCTGTCTGGCTCGAGATGTCGCTTGTTTAGACTTCGACGCATTGGCACTAAAACGACTGACAAAAGATTGCAGTTCACTGATTTGCGCTTTCTTCTTAGCGTTATCCGCTAATAAACGCTCTCGGGCTTGTGTTGATGCCGTCATATAATCATCGTAATTACCCGGATAAATACGCAATTCACCATAATCAAGATCTGCCATATGGGTACAAACCATATTTAAAAAATGGCGATCATGCGAAATAATAATCATGGTACTTTCACGCTCATTAAGTGTATCTTCTAACCAACGGATGGTATCAATATCTAAGTTATTGGTTGGCTCGTCCAGTAATAAAATATCGGGATTCGAAAAGAGCGCTTGGGCTAATAACACTCGTAGCTTCCAACCAGGGGCAATTTCACTCATTAGACCATAATGCTGTTCAATGGGAATGCCGACCCCTAGCAATAGTTCGCCAGCACGAGACTCGGCACTATAACCATCCATTTCGGCGTATTGGGTTTCTAAATCAGCCACTTTAAAACCATCTTCTTCACTCATTTCCGGTAAAGAATAGATGCGATCACGTTCTTGCTTGATTTCCCACAACTCCGTATGCCCCATAATCACCGTATCTAACACGGTAAAGGATTCAAAAGCGAACTGATCTTGACGTAATTTACCTAATCTTTCATGAGGATCTAACGCCACATTACCCGAAGTTGGCACCAAATCGCCACCAATGATCTTCATAAATGTTGACTTACCGCTACCATTGGCGCCAATAAGCCCATAACGGTTGCCGTTCCCAAATTTAACCGAAATATTTTCAAATAGCGGTTTACTACCAAATTGCATGGTGATGTTATTTGTACTTAACACTGATCTATACTCTCTAAATGATTAACGCTTTAACTTGATGCTTTTAATACCTTATAAGTTAAAGTTAAAAAATGTGATTTAACGCACATTATGCCATAGTTTAAACCTTTTGAGGATCCTAATAGTATTGAAGTGAGTCTATAAGGGCTGTAGGATAATTATGAACTTCAATGATCTTATTATCCATAAAGTTAGATGATTGAAAATAATATCTTTTATCCTTAATAAACAGGTTAAAGATAAAATTGCCTTGGGTTTGTTCTTTTGCTAATCCTTGATAGGCGCAAAGACTGACGTCGTTTTTTAGGTATAACGGTAAATCGTAATCAAGCGTATTAAGTTTAATCTTAGTATCATGAATAGTAAGTGTTAAATAAGTCGAACTATAATGACCATTAAAATCTTTTAAGGTCGTTGGTTGATATTGCAAAATAGTATTAATTGCTGATTGATAATGTTGTTTGTATCGTTCTTCTAACTCAGGATGTTGTTCGACTAATGCTTCGGTGACAAAGTCCCCTAGAAAGTATCGGGAATGTTTAGGATCTCGGTAAGAATATAGTTGTGATTGTTCAGTGTGCTTATCGGTAAGTAAAAACCATGATTGCGAACCTAACAGGATATCATAAAGTTTATTATTTTTGGTTAATTCAGCTTTAATATAGATACCATCAGGGGTAAAACCATAATAATGTTCAAAATTAACATCATCGGGTAAATATTCTTCGTGCTTATTTTGCGTAATCTCTAGAATATCGTTTGCACTTAAATGCCAATCTAAACACATTTGGTAATAAATGAGATTTCGAAATTTTAAATCATGACATGACTTAGTCATATTGGTTATCTCATCTTGTGCTTGGCACGAGAAGGTTATTAATAGGCTTGTTATTAGTATTAAAATTTTATTCATTATTTCCAATCTACATTGTTATTTTTTATCATGCTTTTATATTAAGATTAATCTATTGATTGGACTAATATCCAAGCATTGAATTATTATTTAGGTATAGTTGAAAGTTCTTTTAACTCAACTTCGTACAAATCATCAAAGTTGTATATTTTTTTCGAGATGATTTTATTTTTTTCATATTGCGTAATAATTTTATAGTCTTTTCCAAACTCGTCGGGGTGGTAATACGCCGTTTCGATCAATTCGCCTTTTTCATTATATTTGTTCCATAATCCAACTTGGATTCCTGTTCCATTATAAATCCCTTGGCAACCTGATAATTTTAATGTTCCATTTGGAAAGTATTCTTTTATCGGTTTTTGACATAAGGCTTTGTCATTGGATAAAGTTTGACTAAAATCGCGTTTATTTTCGTCAGCCAAACTTGAATTACATGAACATGAAATGAATACTATTGCGACTAGTAAATATAAATTTTTTTTGAAATTACTCATCTTTTAAATTTTCCATGTTTTTTAGCTGTTTATCTTCTTTCGAACTTAAACTTTATTTGCCATTAAATTCGACTTGTTCATGACTTATCCATTGATTATTTTTCCACTCTCCGTCACACTTTTGCACCCCAGACCAGACAACTTTTGATTTTTTGATATCGATAATGACACATTGATAGTTTTCGTGTAGCCATCGCTCATTGTCTGATATTTCAACATAACCTTTGATAATCGCATCCATTTTAACATAATGTTTATTTTCAGATATTTTAATATTTATTGAGTCAATACCGGTATATTGGTCATCATCATCATATCCTTTGATTTTAGATGTAACCCCATTTTTAATTAATCTTGGATCTGAATAAAGATTGAATTCTTCATTATAAGTCAAGAAGATTAATTCTATTTGATCGGTAATTTTTAGTTTATTCGCAATAGGGACTGGTTTTATAGTTGTAGCCACACACGAAAGGCTAAAAATAAGTAATGTTATATATAATAAATATTTCATCAATCTTTCCGTTGCATTTATCACATCTTATGGCAAGAGTATACCTTATTTCAGGTAATATTGAATTGTTTATTTTTCATTTAATGTGGATATTTAACTATCAATTACGCTGAATAATAACAATTTTTGTGAATATATTTTTTTATTATCCCGCATTTTACGCACTGCAATCCATAGTATAAAAATCTAGAATTGTTAAATACCATTTATTATCTAATTGAGTTAGATAAAATATGAACATATTTTTTTCATCCCTTGGTAATATATCTGGAAAGTTTTCTATCTAAACAACTTTCACTGTTTTAGGGGCTATTTTATCGGCAA
Organism: Gilliamella sp. B3801; assembly: GCF_026536645.1. Lineage (NCBI taxonomy): Bacteria > Pseudomonadati > Pseudomonadota > Gammaproteobacteria > Orbales > Orbaceae > Gilliamella > Gilliamella sp. B3801. The sequence continues at coordinate 99,929 of NZ_JAFNNR010000002.1, read as the reverse complement.
TGGCTTGATACTCCTGCCAAACTGGTCTTTTTTCAAATTGATAGTGTTTTAATTCCCAATGATAATAATCAAGCGCTATTTTTAAAGCGTCAATATTACTTTCTTTTTGAAAAAAGATTTGCAAATATCTTTAAACCTCCTAAAAAATAGATAAATGCTTTCTATTCTATCAACAAAAGAAGAACACCAAACATTCACTAGTGCATGGAGGAAGAAATTTCCTTATGGTATTATTAAGCCATCATTTAAAGAAGTTGGAAATTTCGCAAGAGAATTATATAAAAATTAACCAGAAAATTAAAAAGTTTAGAACTATGAAGATAAAATATAGAATTGTTAAAAATTTTAATAAAGAAGAACAAAGTAAATTAGAAATATTATGAATTAATGTAGGAGAAGGGTGGGATTCATTTGAAATCGAGGAAAATAATCAAAATTTTGAACCAATAAAAAATATGTTGAATAAGGATTGGGATAATGTTGCTCAAAAGAAAGGTTATTTTTCAGAAAAAGATATATCATTAGCCCCGTATTTAAATATATATGCAAATAAAATGTTGGGATATGCAAAACCAGATGATGAATCTATTGTAGATGAATACGAATATCCATTTGATATATACCCTTATTACAAAGGTGTCTTTGAAATAATTAATACTGACAAACAATTTGGAATATTAAGAGGAAATCAAATCGGCTATTATTCTTTAGAAAATGAACCTAATTGGAGAGGAAATAATAACATTGAAGATGCTTTTTTTGTAAAACCCGAAGTTTTTGAAAAAATATTTAGACCGTTAAATATTAAATCTTTGCCAGTTATCAATTATAAAACTCAAACAAAATTAGAAAATGTTGTACAAATAGTTCAACAAGGGATTAGTAAATCTCATTTAATTATTAATAAAACTCAAATCAAAGAAAAAATACATATTGTAAATTGGGATATTGATAAATATGTATTAAGAAATGATTCTTATTATCCATCTTTTGATTCTTCACCCGGTGAATTTGATTTTTTTTATACGCATGAGTATTTTGGTACAGGAGGATTAACTCAAAGAAATACAATAATTTCAAAAAAACTTTATAACATATTAAAAATTAACAATATTAAAGGTTTAAATTATTATCCTATGAAAGGATAATAGAAAAAGTTTAAAAAAATTGATACATGGATTTAATCAATATGAAAATAAAATATCGATTTTTTAAAAATTTTTCCTTAAAAGAAGTTTCTCAATTAAAAAATATAAATATTTATGTCGATGTGGGATGTGATGCTTTTACATTCTATGAAAATGACGAAATGAACGAGCAACTTCAATCCATATTCGGAAGCAACTATAAATACTATGTTTCTGTTGTCAAAACAGAATTTTCAGAAAACGAAAGAATTAATGCCGATTATTTATCAATTGAGTCTAGTAAAATATTGGGATATCCTCAACCAGAAGACTTAGATGGAAATGATGAATTGGAAAAATTTCCTTTTAATGTTTTTCCTTATTTAAAGAACGTATTTGAAATAACAAAAAGAAGTGAAAATTTTGGAATTATTAGAGGAAAGCAAATTGGAAGTATCTCATTATTAAGCGAACCTAAATGGAATAAAAAAGGTATAGGAACAATATATTGGCTTGAAGATACATTTTTTACTACACCTTCAATTTATGAAAATATATTTAAACCACTAAATATACAAAGCAAAAGTGTAATTGGGTATGGTAATCAAAAACCTCTAGTTACAGTAGTTCAATTGTTACCACAAGGAATATCCTCATCTAAATTAAATATAAATGATAATAATATAGATGAGAAAACACATATCCCAGAGTGGGAAATGACTAGGTTTCATTTAAACAATAAAGGATTTTTTCCGTCTTTTGAAAATCATCCTGGAAATTTTGATTTTTTTGTATCTCAAGAAAATTTTGGTTCCGGTCATGCCAATTATAAAGAAGTCTTTGTATCGCAAAAGCTATATCAACTTTTAAAAAATAATAATATAAAAGGACTAGATTATTACCCAGTAAAGAAATAGTAAGCAGAAAATTTATGTTGTTAGGGAGGAGTAACGGATAAAACAGCGAAAAGTTATATTGATAATGCTGCAAAATATTCCAACGCAAAACTAAACGGAACAGAACTTTCAAAAGAAATCTTCCTTCAAGTTCAAAATATGAAAGGCGTTTTTCAAAAAGTATTAGACTATGCCAAAAAGAAAACGTGACTATTATTTTTTTGCTAGTTTAGCTTTTAAGTAAAATATTTTCAGACTTAAAAGCATAGCAATGAATAAGAACAACATTATCAAGTCAACATTCACGTGGTTGTTTTGATGATGTGTTTCTCATTTAATTCATTACATGGATTAGAAATATGTGATATCTCTTTCCTCTTATTCTTTCCAGACAAATTTTTCACCCGATTGTTTTTTTTGTAAACACTCTTCAGTAGTATATTGTTGTGGGCAAGCAAAGCAGTCTTTTGTATTTTCATTGGCCAAATCTAAATCATCAGGGATTTTTATGATGCCATTTATTGGTTTTATTTTTTGACTTAAGCAGATCAAGCTTGCATTTGCAGAATCATAATCATCTTTTGCTATTTCAAATGTAAAAAGGATACGATCCCAACCCGTTTGTTTGAAGATTTCTAATTTGTTATTTCGTTCTCGAATAAATAATTGATAAGCGCTTACGCCTATTGTGTTTTGTATTTCGACAATGACATAATCCAATTTATTTATTAAAGAGATTTCAAAAACTCTTTCATAGCTATTCTGGAAATTTAAAAAAACGTCGGATTGCAAAATTATTTTATGAGAAAAAATATCAAAAGTATCCAAAATATAAGTACTTTCGAAATTATTTTCTATAATGGGTGACATTGCTTTAGCCGTTTCATGTATATTCTTTTTTTCATTAAAGAAACTAACTTCCACATTTTCTTGATTTAATTGTTTATTACTACAACTACATAGCAATACTATAATAAAAAAGTAACTTATTTTATTTTTCATCACGTTATCTATCTTATCGATTAAAACATTGTTTATCATATTTTATAAATTCTTCGATCCATTTGGTATTTTTTTCTTTATTCAATATTATTAAGTCCACCATTAATTTGTTTGGTAACAGATTCAACATCTGAATCTGTTAAACCTTTATCCATCACCTTTAATGTTTGTTTTATATAAATTGTAGAATACTTATCCTGCTGAGTTAAACAAATGAAATAAATCCTTGGAGAAATCTATTTCATCTTTATAATTTGTAGGACTTTTGTTTGATCTTCGAAGGTACTTCTAAATTGGGTTTTTCTATATAGAGTTGAGCAAGAAAGTTTATTTTTCTTTTTACATCTTTTAATATCAAATTTATCAATCAATAAAGATTAGTTTTGAATGATTATTTTTTTTATTTACTCATTTATATTGGTTTGCTTACCACCGTTCTTACTAATAAGGTGATAAGTAAAATTACCGGTTGTTTCATACACTATCGTTACTTCAATTCATCGATTTCTTTATCCACAAATTTGCGTTCGACAAGCTCACCGTCTTTATAGGTTTCTGTGTACAAAAGTTTGCCTTTTTTGCGTACATAGATATTAGAGATTTCTCGAAAATTAGAAATAGATAAATGATTATTATATGCGGTTTGTATTTTATCTCTATTTTGTTATTTAGTTAAATTAATACAATCCGCATAATCACTCATTTTTAATCAGGAACAAAATTATTGATATTATAAAAGACGATATGATAGCCATTACCTATGTTTAACGTTATTTTTTTATAGGTAAATTCAACAAACAGGCTTTGTAATGAGTGAAAATCACGCTCTTTTTTAGATAAAAATTGTGTTGCATATTCAATATATTCAGGGCAACAATCCTTATATTTTTCTGGGTTATCAATTATTTCATTTTGATAGAACTGTTTTTGAACCAAATAAGACTCTTTTCGGATCTCATCAAAATATTTTTCTTGGCAAATGGCTTCTGGCTGTGGTGTGGTTTTAATCGCAGTTAATAAAATAAATTTCCCTTTATTGTTATGCGACTGTATATCTTCTTTAAAAGAAAATGGTAAAAATTCAACAGTTCGTATACCATCAATTAAGTCTTGAGAAACCCCATATTCTATTGCACCAGTTAATAGAAAATCTTGATCCTTATTATCTATAAATTCAATTTGCAGATCATCTATACCCAGATACAGCTTTTTAATGATAAAAAGCGTCTTCCCTTTTTGTACCAGTGAAAAATCTTCTTGGTTTAATCCTTTTTATGTTAATTTTTTATTGCCTAATTGAATTAAAACAGGATCATGGTCTAACGCAATGACTTTGCTATAGTTTATGTTTGTTTTTTCCTCTTTATCCGCATAACCACAAGAAGTCAAAAAGCTAATGAGTAAAAGTATAGCTATCGTTTTCATTATTTTCCTAATTGAATAGTAGTATGTATAAAATCTATATTAAATCCTTAATGTTCATGATCATAATGATTTTGAACACCTGAGCTTACACCAGCAAACTCTGCCAAACTTGTCGCATAGTTAGATCTGAATCCATATTCAAAAGTAATTTGGTAAATAGTCGCATTTTTATTTCAATCAAAATTTTCTATTTTTCAATTATTTATTATTTCGGTATGGTTAAAAGCTCTTTTAACTCAGTCTCATATAAATCATCAAAATTGTAAATTTTCTTTGAAACAACTTTTCCATTCTTATATTGAGTTACGATTTTATAGTCTTTGCCGAATTCATCGGGATGATAATAGGTGGTTTCGATTAAATCGCCTTTTTCATCGTATGTTTTCCATAATCCTACAGGTATTGTGGTAGCATTATACATATCCATAAACCCTTCACCTTGCTTAACGCCATTTTCAAAGTACATAGTAGTGAGTTTGGGTAATTCTAAAGAGTCAGTAACTATTGTTTCTATAAGATTTATTTGTCCATTAGGATAATAAATAACATATAATACATCTCCTTTTTTAACTTCATCTCTTACATAGCGGATGAATTTTAGTTTTCCATTTGGGTAAAATCCTTGAGCAGAAATGCCGTCTGGTTTATATGATGACATATAATACACAGATTCTAATTGACCGCCTTTAGTATAGTAAGTTTTTATATAATCCGCTGCTTTATTGCCATTGATATAATATTCATACCGTAGAAAACCCTCCGGAGTATTGGATTCTTTAATTCGTACTGAATTTGAAGGAGTGGCTTCTGAAATCTTTTTTTCTTCAATGCGTTGAACACATGCCAAAATGCCAACAAAAAAAATAGACACTATTAGTAATTTTTTCATTTTATTCTTAAAAATGTTTATTAATGTTGATTTCCAACCCTTGAGCAAGTTGCTATGTTACTAAGTCCATATTGTCGTAAATACTTTTTGCATCTTTAGGGTGTGTAATATAATCAAGCTTGATTAAAACTTTATATTTCGTTTGATTTTTTCCCCAAAGAACTCCTACATTATTTCTAGCATCAGGGTGTTTCTTTCCTATATTGACAACAGTATAACAACTAAAAATATTAAGTTGTTATGTTTATTTTTTTATTTATTGTTAACTTACCACCGTTAATATTTATGAGGGTGATAAGCATAATAATTGTTTGTTTACTACACAATATTTAATTCAATTCATCAATTTCTTTATCCACAAATTTGCGTTCGATAAGCTCACCGTCTTTATAGGTTTCTGTGTACAAAAGTTTGCCTTTTTTAGCAGAAGATAGATCAGCAGATCCATCTGGCTTCTCTTGGTAATCTAATTTATAAAATTTCCAAATTCCAATCGGTAACCCTTTATGGTAATTTGCTTCAAGATAAGTATAACGGAGAGGATAAGTATAATAACCATTCGGCTTCTTCAACACCATAAAAACGGTAGGATCATCCTGACAAATAAGAATTTTGGTAAAACATTTAATTACTAGTAATATTATGATTACAATCTTTAATAATTTCATAGTGTCATCCATTTATAATCTTCTTGGATAGATTGAATTTTGCCTTCAACTGTCACCGGACTGTATCTTTATAGCGGAATAGGGTAACAAACCTTTCTTTGTTTAATCACTATTCTTTATATTGAAAAATTTTTGTACAACAATTTAGAAACATCTTGAGTCATTACAGAATGATTTGAATTTAGTCATGTTTATGTTCCTTTAATATATGAATTAAGTTCAATATATCTACGATTATTGGGTGTAAAATTCAAAATTTTATTTTCCATTAGACTTTTTACTTGTGGAATGGATTTTGCTACGGCAGTTTTCGATGAAAGGTACTAATTATTTGTATACAGGTTATTAAGTAATGTTGTCGTGTAGAATGATTGAATAATTTAGATCATAAACGTTATTTGTCACCAATTATTGTAATAAATCGTTTACAAGTTAATGATGAATTGGTACGATGCGTGCAATTTAAATTTAATTGGTTATTTGTGATTTATGTTTTATCTTATTTTTGTCACGATTGTTTGGTCATTTTCATTCAGTCTTATTGCTGTTTATCTCAGTGGACAAGTTGACTCTTGGTTTGCTGTTGTGATGCGTGTTTTGTTAGCTTTTATTACTTTTATTCCTTTTTTTCGATTTCGTGGTATCCGCTTTAAACAGATGATTCTGTTAATGGGCGTTGGAGCCTGTCAATTGGGGATTATGTACTTTTTTTATTATAATTCCTTTCAGTATATTTCAGTACCTGAAGTCCTTCTTTTTACCATATCAACGCCTATTTATGTCACGATTATTTATGACATATTGCAAGGTCATCGTCTTCGATATAGTTATCTGTTAACGGCTATTATTGCCGTTATTGGTGCAGCTATTATTCGCTATGATCATATTAGTCGTGATTTTATTATTGGATTTTTATTAATTCAGGGCGCAAATGTTGTGTTTGCTTTAGGGCAGGTTGGGTATAAACGAATTATGGAACTTTATCCATTGCCCCAACATCAAGCTTTTGCATGGGTCTATTTAGGGGCTGTGCTTGTTGCTAGTCTTGGCTGGTTATTGTTTGGTGATTATTCAAAATTACCTACAACCAACTTACAGTGGGGTATCATTATTTGGCTTGGTGTGATTGCCTCTGGTTTGTGTTATTTTTTATGGAACTATGGCGCGACTAAAGTGGACTCAGGAACATTAGCGATTATGAATAACGTAGTTATTCCAACAGGCATCTTGGTTAATGTCGTAGTTTGGCATCAATCCATTGACTGGATTCGATTTTCAATTGGAAGTGCGGTGATTGTGTTTGCTTTAATACTTCATCACAAAATAAAACGCCACTCCCCAAAATAAATTAAATAACATTATGTTAAGCCAAATTGTAACATGATGGATAATATCAACGGTGTTGTTATGGATGATAATGCTGTTGATATGAGTAAACTTGATGCAATAGGGCCTTGTAATACCTCAAATTGTCTTGCCATCATATAACAGTTAATCGCAATCGATACTGAGCTTAATAATACAATAACTTGTAATTCCAATACGGGTAATCCTAACAGTTTTCCTGTCACAAATGTAACAATAGGTAGTATTGCCAGTTTTATCATACAGATTGTTGCGGTAATGTGTAATTTGTTCCGGATTTGATATTCGGCCAGCCCCATGCCTAATACAATAAGTGATAAAGGTGCTGTCATGTCACTGACCATTTTTGTAGATTGTTGAATGAATTTAGGTAATGTGATACCCGTATAATTAACCGCAATACCAGCAAAAATCCCTATAATTATAGGGTTTTTGGTGACATTTTTGAATGCTTTAATAAATCCTTTGCTGGAAAGTTTTCCCATTTGTACAAATTCGATCGATACGGTTGCTAGCGTCCATAAAATAAGTGCATTAAAGATGACAATAATCGCAACAATTGGAATTGCACTGTCACCCAGTAGCATTTTTATGATTGGGATACCAACAAATACTGTGTTGGTATAGATTCCCCCCATAGCAAACATCGTACTTTCAGAACCATTTAGGTGAAAACATTTATAGGCGATTAAGCAACCTAAAGCAAAAACAATAAATGAGCTACCGAAGAAAACGAATAATAGTTTCATATCGATTTCAGAATGCTCGGAAAAATGGCTCATAATTTGAAAGAGCATAATCGGAAAAGCGATATAAAAGGTGAATTTGGTTAAACTGTCGGTCACCGTTTTTTGCCAGCGACCTAATTTAACCGCTATATAGCCTAATAAAATAAGAATAAATAGCGGTAATGTTGCGACAAATTGTTGTCCTAACGTCGAAAAAAAAGCCATATGATAATTACTATTTATTGATGTTTACGAATAAAATACCATTCTAACTGCGTCGATTGTTTTGGATCAAATTGATAGCCTTCAAGGTTAAAGCTTTTTATATCATCAGGTTGATTGAGGTTATTTTTGATAATGTAACGACTCATTAATCCTCGTGCTTTTTTGGCATAAAAACTAATTACCTTGAATTCACCTTTACTTTCATCTAAAAAAATAGGTTGGATAATCGTCGCTTTTAATTGTTTTGGTTTAATGGCTTTAAAATACTCATTCGAGGCTAAATTGATTAACGTTGGATTTGCAGTTTTATGAAACTCATTATTTAACTGGTCGGTTAATTTATCTCCCCAAAATTGATATAAATTATTGTTATGACCGTTTTTTAGGCGTATCCCCATTTCTAAACGATAGGGTTGAATAAGGTCAAGGGGGTTGAGTAGACCATAAAGTCCGGATAAGATCCGTAAATGAGATTGAGCAAATTTTAAATCTTCTTCTGAAAAATCGTCGACATGAAGCCCTTCATACACATCACCTTTAAAAGCAAGAATTGCTTGTCTGGCATTTTCAAGATTAAATTCTTTATGCCAATGTTGAAATCGTTCATAATTTACTTCAGCCAATTTTGGACTAATTGACATCAATTTAGCTAAATCGTCGGCGGATAATTTTTTACACTCTTTAATAAGTATCTCAGAATCTTTAATAAATTTAGGTAGTGTGTGTGTTTTCGTGATAAGCGGACTTTGAAAATCGAGGGTCTTGGCAGGAGAAATTATCGTTAGCATAAAGTGATACACCTATTGTAATTTATGTAAATTGAGGGTATTTTACACCTAATCTTGCAAAAAAGGGGTATAAAAATGAATCAAACCAAAAAAGAAATACATGACCTTCGTTCTTGGGCAAAAATTCGTGAAACATCTCTAGAAATTGCAGAAGCCATTTTTGAGTTAGCGCATAATGATGAAAAGCTTGCTGAACAAATTTGGTCAGAAGGTAGTGATGAAGTATTGCCACTTGCCTTTTCTAAAACAAAAGCAGATAGATTGTTTTGGGGTGAACAAACAATCGAGCGTAAAAATATCTAAGTTTTATGAAATTGACTTTTTTAGGCACCAGTGCTGGTTGCCCAACAGCTGAGCGTAATGTGAGTAGTATTATGCTCGATCTTTTGCAAGAACGTGGCAAATTGTGGTTGTTTGATTGTGGTGAAGCCACTCAAATGCAAATGCAAAAAGTTAAATTTAGTCTTGCAAAACTTGAAATGATTTTTTTAACACATTTACATGGTGATCATCTGTTTGGGCTACCAGGGGTATTAACCACGCGTTCTTTAATGCAAAATCAATCCGCTTTAACCTTAATTGCACCTAAAGGAGTGAAGCAATTTATTGAAACGGTTATCGCAATTAGTCACTCTTGGTTAAGTTATCCACTTAATATCATTGAGCTTGAAGAAGACTGTACGGTTTTCGAAGATGAAAAGTTCAAAGTCGAAGCAACATTGTTGCAGCATCGCGTTCCTTGCTTTGGCTATCGTATTATTGAAAAGGATTTACCAGCTAGTTTAGATATCGATAAATTAAAACAAGATAATATCGAAATTGGCGCACACTATGCACTTTTGAAAGCCGGTAAAACTGTTACCTTAGAAGACGGCCGTGTTATTCATGGTAATGATTATTTAGGATCGGTAAGGCAAGGTCGAAAATTGGCAATTTTTGGTGACACGGAGCCATGTCAAGCCTCGATTGCGCTAGCCAAAGATGTTGATTTAATGGTGCATGAGGCGACTCAAGAGCATGCTTTGGAAGAAAAAGCCTTAGAACGAGGGCATTCTACCACTGTTCATGCAGCAACGATTGCTAAATATGCCAATGCCAAGCAACTTATCATGACCCATATCAGCCCAAGATATAGTCTTAAAGATAATGATAAATTACTTAATGAAGCAAGAAGCATATTTGCTAATACGGAAATTGCGAGTGATTTTTCAACGTTTAATATCTAATCCTTTTCGCCGACTGTTTCGGCGAGAAGGATATTTTTTATAAACAAAAATCTTTAATCAAATTTTCGATAGCTATTTTAGTCGGTTTTAAAAAATCCATTGAGATAAACTCATCAGGTTGATGTGCTTGTTCAATAGAACCAGGACCTAATACAATGGTTGGTGAAATTTGGTTTAAATAGGGCGCTTCAGTACTGTAGTTTACGGTTTGCGCAGTTTGACCAACTAATTTTTCAACTTGCTGTAAAGCAGGATGATCTTTTTTACATTCATAACCCGGAATTGGGGATACTTCATATTCCACCGAAATACGGTTAGGGTATTTGTCCATGACCGGTTGTAAAGCCTGACAGAGATCATGATAAAGCGAATTAACATCGTTGTTTGGCAATACACGAATATCAATAATTAGTTCGCAACAACCACAAATACGGTTTGCTGCATCGCCCCCGTGAATGACCCCAAGATTAAGCGTCGGATAGGGAACAGTAAAACCGTCATTATGATATCGTTCTTTAAACTGTTGTTTAAGTTTTAACAATTGTGCGATAGCTAAATGCATGACTTCAATCGCATTTATTCCTTTGTCTGGATCACTTGAATGACCAGACTTACCAATGACTTTGATTGAGTTGGAAATAAAGCCTTTGTGCGCACGTATCGGTATTAATGATGTTGGTTCACCAATGATTGTACAATCGGGTTGTAAGTGAGTATTTTTAGCAAAAAATGATGCTCCAGCCATGGTGGTTTCTTCATCAGCGGTAGCAAGAACATAAATAGGTTTAGTTAGTTTGGTTAGATCAATATCACGTAAGGCATCAAGTATAAAAGCAAAAAAACCTTTCATGTCTGCTGTGCCTAATCCATATAACTTGTTGTTTTCTTCCGTTAATTTGAAAGGATCTTTAGTCCATTGTCCTTCATCAAAAGGCACTGTGTCAGTATGGCCGCTAAGCAGTAATCCACCTTGTGTCTGGTTTTCATTATTTGAATAAGTCGCTAATAAATTAAATTTACCGCGAGTATTCGGTACGGGCTGTATTTCAATTTTGAAACCTAACTCTTCAAACCAGTTTGCTAATTTGTCTATTAAAGGTTTGTTTGAAAAATCGAGTTTTTCATTGGTTACATTGCTGATTGTTGGGGTTGATATCAGTTCACTATAAAGCGTTAAAAAAGAGGGCAGTGCCATACAAAATCACCTTAAATTGCTAATTAAATTAAATCCATTAATAAGATGATAAGCATATCACTTACTGTAAGATTTGCCTATGACTAACGCTTATGTTTCACGCCGTTTTTAATCTGCATGACTAATTTAGTAGTGACTCATTATGACCAGCAAACATTAATTTGGTGTGATCAATTGATAAAGATTCACTGATTTTCAATTTTTTAACATTTCTTGCGTTTATTTTGTATGCTGATTTTATTTGTAAAAAACATTTGTTATTATTTGATCATTACTAAATAGCATATAACGATTCAATATTTCGTTAAGCTTGATTATAAATTAATTATCTTGAACAAGGCATGAGTTATGAAACAAATAAGCAAAAAATGGATTATTATCACCGTCGTTATACTTGCTATTATTTTTATTGCATGGCAGCAACTAAAAACGGATGGATATGGTGCGGATTTTACTAGTGGAAATGGGCGTATTGAGGCAACCGAAATCAATATTTCTGCAAAATTAGCAGGTCGAATTGAAAAAATTAATGTGAATGAAGGGGATTTTGTTAAGGCAGGGCAACCACTCGTTGTAATGCAAACGGATACGTTGCAAGCCAAATTGAACGAAGCTCAAGCCCAATACCTTCAAGCTATCAGTAATGAGGCAAGTGCTAAAGCACAAGTTTCTTTAAAAATGAGTGATAAAATTGCGGCTTTAGCCGGTGTTACTCAGCGTGAAAGTGACTTAGATATCGCTTCAAAACATCTTCAACGAACAACCACCCTTTATCAAAAAGGGGCTTTATCCATTCAACAATTTGATGATGATACCGCTAAATTCAATAGCGCTAAAGCAGCATTAGATTCCGCTCAATCACAAGTGACAGCAGCGGATGCCGCAATAGAAGTTGCACAAGCTGGCGTGGAAAGTGCTAAATCAGCCATTAATGTTGCTGATGCCAATATCAGACAAATCCAAGCCGATATTGATGACAGTACACTCGTTGCACCTGTCGATGGTCGTATCCAATATCGTATTGCTCAATTAGGTGAAGTAATGCCTTCTGGTGGTAAAGTGCTAAATCTAGTTAATTTGTATGACGTTTATTTAACCTTCTTTTTACCCGAAACTGTAGCGGGCAAAGTAGCCATTGGTGACGAAGTTAGATTGATTTTAGATGCGTTACCTGACAAAGCCATTTCAGCTAAAATTTCGTTTGTTTCGAGTGTTGCACAGTTCACCCCTAAAACGGTTGAAACGAAAGATGAACGCCAAAAATTGATGTTTAGAGTGAAAGCACAACTCGATCCTGAATTATTAAAATGTTTTATCAATCAAGTAAAAACGGGTTTACCAGGTGTAGCATGGGTGAGATTAAACCCGAATACTTCTTGGCCAGCTGATTTATCTGATGTAGCCAAATGTCCAACTAAATAATTGGAGATAGCATATGTCAGAATCAGACAATAAGGATTTAGCTTTATTAACAGAAGCTAAATCTATTGATGATGCAGTGGTTAAAATTAGCGATGTTTCACTGCATTATAAAAAAAATTGTGCGCTGGATAACATTAGTTTAACTATTCCACCAAGGTGCATGGTGGGATTAATTGGGCCAGATGGGGTTGGTAAATCAAGTTTGCTGTCTTTGATTGCGGGTGCACATGTTATTCAAGACGGTTTAGTTTATGTTTTAGATGGCGATATGCGAGATAAGTCACATCGTAAAGCGGTGTGTACTCGTATTGCTTACATGCCACAAGGATTAGGTAAAAATCTTTATCCGACATTATCTGTCGAGGAAAATCTTCAATTTTTTGCTCGTTTATTTGGTAATGATGCCGCAGAGCGTCGACGTCGCATTGACGAATTAACAAAAAGTACTGGGCTGTATCCCTTTTTATCAAGACCAGCAGGGCGACTATCTGGCGGTATGAAACAAAAAGTCAGTTTATGTTCTGCTTTGATTCATGATCCTGATTTACTGATTCTTGATGAACCCACCACGGGGGTCGATCCCCTTTCCCGAGCACAATTTTGGCAATTAATTAATAAAATTCGGCAGCAAAGACCACAAATGAGTGTTATTGTGGCAACAGCTTATATGGATGAAGCACAAAACTTTGATTGGCTTGTTGCAATGTATGGCGGTAAGATTTTAGAAACCGGCACACCTAAATCATTATTAAGCCAAACAGGAAAAGATAATTTAGACGATGCCTTTATTCAGTTGATGCCAGAAAGTGCCAAACAAGGCTATCAAGCCGTTGAAATTCCACCTTTGGATGTAAATAACAATCTACAAACAGCGATAGAAGCGAAAGGGCTAACTAAGCAATTTGGTGATTTTATTGCAGTCGATCATGTTAATTTTTCGATTAAACAAGGCGAGATTTTTGGCTTTTTAGGGTCAAACGGTTGTGGTAAATCAACAACCATGAAGATGTTAACTGGCTTATTACCTATTTCGTCTGGTGAAGCGTGGTTATTTGGTAAACCTGTTGATGCCAATGATATTAATACCAGACGGCATTTAGGTTATATGTCTCAAGCTTTTTCTTTGTACAGTGAATTGACTGTTGAGCAAAACTTAGTGCTACATGCACGTTTATTTGGCATTGAAGAAAGTAAAATACCTGAACGTGTTTCTGAACTTCTTAAACGGTTTGGATTAGAGCAAGATGCTCAAAATCTACCTGATAGCTTACCTTTAGGGGTTAAACAGCGTTTATCTTTATCGGTCGCCGTTGTGCACAACCCAGAAATATTAATTTTAGATGAACCGACATCGGGCGTTGATCCGATTGCTCGAGATGACTTTTGGCGTTTGATCATCGAATTATCCCGTAAAGATAAAGTAACGGTTTTTATTACTACCCATTTTATGAATGAAGCCGCAAGATGTGACAGAATTTCTTTAATGCATGCGGGGAAAGTGTTGGCAAGTGATACTCCCGATAATATTATTGCATCGAAAAACGCGTCGACTTTAGAAGATGCCTTCATCCGCTATCTAGTTGATGCAGGTGCTGACGATAGCGATGCACAACAAAAATCGACCGAAGCTTCAGTTACCGCTGACAAATCCCAAACAGTCATCCCACCAGCGAATCATCTTCAAGGATTTAGTTTAACTCGGATGATTGGTTGTTTATGGCGTGAAACACTTGAACTGTCTCGAGATCCTTTACGAGCGATGTTGGCATTAATGGGGTCAGCTATCTTGATGCTCGTTATGGGTTATGGGATTACGCTAGATGTCGAAAATTTACGTTTTGCCGTGCTAGATCGTGACCAAAGTGAAATCAGTCAAAACTATACGCTTAATTTGTCTGGTTCCAAACGTTACTTTGTTGAAAGGCCACCTATAACGGATTATGCCGATATGGATGCCCGTTTACGAAGTAATGATATTGCGTTAGCGATTGAAATTCCACCTAATTTTGGACGAGATATTCAACGTGGTGATTCCGTTGATATTGGTGTTTGGATAGATGGTGCCATGCCACTACGAGCAGAAACCATTAAAGGCTATGTACAAGGTATGCACCTTGCTTGGCTAAGTCAAAAAGTGAAAGAAATGTCGGGAAAAGATTCAACCAGTTTGGCGAATATTGAGACGCGGTATCGATATAATCCTGATGTAAAAAGCTTACCGTCAATGGTACCGGCGGTTATTCCTATTTTATTATTAATGATTCCCTCCATGCTGGCTGCTTTATCGGTTGTCCGTGAAAAAGAGATGGGATCGATTATTAATTTATATGTTACCCCTGTAACGCGTGCTGAATTTTTATTAGGTAAACAAGTACCTTATATTATTATTTCTATGTTTAGTTTTTTGCTGTTGCTGTTTATGGCGATTACTATTTTTGGCGTGCCAATCAAAGGCAGTTTATTTACCTTGTGTCTGGCTGCTTTAGCTTATTGTATTATTTCAACGGGACTTGGGCTGTTGGCGTCAACAATTACACGTAGTCAAATTGCAGTGATATTTTTAACCTGTGTCGGCACTATGTTACCTGCTATTCAGTTTTCGGGTTTACTCAATCCTGTGGCTTCATTGGAGGGGAGTGGGCGTTATATCGGTGAAGTTTATCCGACAACACATATGCTAATCATTGCACGAGGTGTATTTAATAAAGCACTGGGTTTTAATGATTTACACAATTCTTTATTCGCATTATTAGTCACTATTCCTGTTGTGCTGTGCGCCAGTATTTTTCTTCTTAAAAAACAGGAAGGGTAGTTATGAAGCAAAGCTTAATTAATATTTATCGATTAGGTATTAAGGAATTATGGGGACTATTACGCGATCCTATCATGCTTCTGTTAATAGGTTACTGTTTTACGTTTGATATTTATATTGCCGCTACAGCAACATCTGACTCGCTTCATCATGCCTCAATAGCGGTGGTTGATGAAGATGATTCACCGTTATCAAGACAAATTGTTGCGGCTTTTTATCCACCGATGTTTAATCAACCTGTAAAATTATATTCAATGGATGAGGTGGATCGAGGCATGGATACCGATAGTTATACCTTTGCTTTAAATATTCCGCCTAATTTTCAGCGTGATGTGTTGAACAATCAAAGTCCTGAAATTCAATTAAATATCGATGCGACTCGAATGGGGCAAGCTTTTGTAGGGAATGGTTATATCACACAAATCATCACGGGTGAAGTGACAGAGTATGTTAATCGTTATAGCAAAGCAACGGATTTACCTGTCAATATTCAAGTTCATACCTCATTTAATCCGAATTTAACTCGCTCTTGGTTTGGCTCGGTAATGGAAATCATTAATATTGTGACGACGTTATCCATTATTTTAACCGGAGCTGCATTAATGCGAGAACGTGAACATGGCACTATTGATCATCTGCTTTCCATGCCTGTCACACCGTTTCAAATAATGATATCTAAGGTATGGTCAATGGGATTAGTGGTGTTAATCTCAACTTGGGTGGCATTACTATTGGTGGTAAAAAGCTGGCTTAATGTTCCAATTAATGGCTCAATTACGTTATTTTTGATTGGAGCCGCTTTACATTTATTTGTGACAACGTCACTCGGGATCTTTATGGCAACCATAGCCAAATCAACGGCACAATTTGCCATGTTGTTAATTTTAATTTTATTACCGTTGCAAATGTTGTCCGGTGGTAGTACACCAAGGGAAAGTATGCCTGAAGTAGTACAAAATATTATGATGATTGCCCCAACAACGCATTTTGTCGAATTAGGGCAAGCCATACTATATCGTGGTGCAGGGTTGAGTGTTGTGTGGACATCCTATGTATGGTTAATTGGAATTGGATCGGTCTTTTTCTTTATAGCATTAAGACGTTTCCGTAGCTCAATTGTTAATATGGGATCGTAAGTCACTTGCTATATGCTGATAAACCATAACCAATCGATTGATTTTTAATGAGTTGGTTATGGTTTATTATTTTTCAATTTAATTGCCTTCATCTTCTATAATGGTCATTATCATCTTGAATCAATCATATTTACTTAAACCGATCAGTGAATAAAATTGCAATCTTCGTTTATTGAGCTAACTTAATGTTTGTCATTAATATTGGGTTGTTACGCCAAATATTTTCATAATTTTATAAATATGAATGATTTTGTCACTAAAATGAATGTAAATGTCATTTCTTTTATATCAGTTATTGTTAAAATTTACCGCAAATTTAGCCAGCTACAAGTGTTAAATCCTAATAAACATAATGGGTTAAGATTAACAGTTGTGGCAATGTTATTTTCTTGAGTAGTAAATAAATTAATGCTTGTGTTTGTCATTTAAGACTGTTGTATGAAAATTTAATGGTTTTCATATGATGAAATTCAGCGCTATTTCGTTAATTTAATTTTAGTGGTCTTGTTGTCGCTAATAGTTTTCACAAATTTTCAGTAAACGTCACGAAATAAGTAAAGGCTGTCTTATTTTTGTTTTGAATTAAGGCTGATTCAACCTTAATTCCTGTATGTCTATCTATCAAGATAGATATTAAAATCTTTAAAGTTCCACCATTTATTCAATTACTAGAACTAGCATGTTTACCAGCGAAAGTAATATTCATTCTTAACGTGGTTTCCATTTAATGGAATAAATGATGAAATGTTTATTAGTTTCGTTTGGTGTTTTTTAATTCTCTTGGCGTTAATCCAAAATTAGCTTTAAATCTTTGTGAAAACCGAGTGGACGAAGAATATCCTATCATTTCAGCGATATATTCTGTTGAAAAATTAGAGGTTTGTAATAAATGAAGCGCTTGTCCCATCACGAGTTTTTCCTTAATTTTTTGTATATTTTCCCCTTCAAGTTTCAATTTTCGATACAACGTTGCTTTACTCATGCAGATTTCTTTGCAAATTTCATCAATGGTTATTTTTTTATTGTCTTTTTTATTAAATATTTCAATTACTTTTTGCGTGGTTTCTTTTCGATTGGGTAAACATGCCAAATTTTCATAACCGGAATGGACTAACAGTTTAATAATTTCTTTTCTACGATTTGTAATGATGTCATCAGATGCCCATTCTAAGCATTCTATCATTTGTGAAACACATTTATAAAAGGCAGAATTTGCTTTCCCTGCGGTATATTCATTGGTTTTCTTTGTATTGATGTTGATTGATGTATCATTAAAATCAGAAAATTCAAAATTAATAAGTAATGCAAAATAATTCGTATTTGCGGGTATATTTCTCATGTTCATTGATTGAACATCGGTGAAAAAAATAAAATCTCCTGTATTGCAGGCTAGTTTTTTTTCATTACCAATCACTTTGCAACCACTTAATATAATTATCAGTAAAGGCTTTAAAATCGGTATATTTGATAAATTTTGTTGCTTTTTAGAGGTGTAAATTGAGATATAATTGCTGTTACTATTTGCTTCACTTAACTGTTTAAGTTTTTCAATTTCTACTGCGGTATTATTCATCCTAATTGCCCCATTACTTTCGTGTATTTTTTATCGTGATGATGAAAAACATGTTGACGTTGTTCAGTATATCGTTCTGTTATAAAATTTATGCTTCATACACTGAATCTATTAACGTATAAGCAAACAATAAATAAGGTCACAAAAATTTTTTACACATTTAGTACTCCAGTTGGTTATGGAAAAATGTAAGCCAATGTCCAAAAAGTTGTGGCCTTTAATGGAAATTTACTTATAAAGCTTTGTTACTAAAAAATTAATTCACAACTTTTTATAAGCAATGCCATAACCTATCGAACATAATCTATGTGAAAATGTATATTTATTTAACGTATTTTAATTACTCAAAATAAAGCTATTTATTCGTTTAAAACTGTTTTTTCGAGCTTTGTTATTTCTGGATAAGCATTTTGAAGACATACTTTAGCACTGTATATTCTTCTTTTTTGACTTATTTTTGAACTGTTAGTATGCATTTAATACACGCTAACAACTCGATAAAGTTAACATATTTTAATCAAAACGTTAACTTTTTGTAAAATAAATTTTATGAGTAAAAAATCAAATTTGCATGTTATGACTATTTTTATATGCCCAATCGTTATTTATCTTAACGTTTATTATGATAAAAAAACGTAATTTAGATTTTTCTGTTGAAAATGCAAAAATTTACAACATTATTCTTCGTTATAATGATTGGTTATTTTTGTTGCTAATTATCATTTCACTAATGGTAATTCATCCCAACGTGTTGTGTAACGTTGGCTAAGCCGTTCTCGTTTGATCTGCCAAGGTGCGGTTTTTCTACTTCCGCCTAATTGAATGGTATTTTTACCCATTTTTTGATTAATGGTATCGATTGTTTTCATTAAGTTATCATTTTTTTGCTGTAAGACTGGCAGACTATTTAAAGCAAATAAGTCAGATTGGCAAAAGCTATCTTTAGCTTTTAAATCGAGTAACATAACACCTGACTTCATAAATAAAAATCCTTTTTTATAAATTGCTGCTAGCCCCTGTTGTGCTGCATGAATAATTACTCTTGAATCATCAGTAGGTGATAGTAGCGGTACGACAATCGAGGGATTGTATTGAATTAAGTCTTGACGAAACCGATTTGTTTTCAAAAAAACAAGTACAGCATTAGCAATCGATTTTTGTTGTCTTAGTTTTTCAGCTCCTCGACTGGCATGAATACGAATGGCCTCTTGCAAATCAAATAATTCACCTGTTAACTGCCCAAAACTACGTGATGTCATAATGTTTTTTTTAGGTGTTGCAATGTCATCTAATTCAATAGCGTTAATACCTTGCAACTCTAATATGGTACGTTCAAGCACGACGGAAAATTGTTGTCTAATTTGTTTTAAATCTGCCTGACGCAGATCCCACGCAGTATGAATGCCTAATGTTTGCAATCTTTTGGCTATGCGTCTGCCAACGCCCCAAATTTCATCAACAGGAAATGATTTTAAAATCTGATCAAGTAAGGCTGAATCGTTAGGAAGGCAATAGACCCCTTGATAAATAGGCTGCTTTTTTGCAATGTGGTTTGCCAACTTTGCTAACGTGTGGGTTGATGCAATGCCAATACTTACCGGAATCCCAGTATCACGTTTTACTATTGCCCTTAAATGTTGACAATGGGTTGTAACATCGCTAAATCCCGCCAGTTTAATAAAAGCTTCGTCAATAGAGTAGGGTTCAATATCGGCAGTATAATGGCTGACAGTATCAAAAACACGTTGGCTCATATCGCCATAAAGTTCATAGTTAGAACTTAATAATGTAATTTGTTTTCGAATGTTAGCCTCAATTTGGTAGGCAGGCATACCCATTGGTACTAAAGGTTTAAGTTCATTGGAGCGTGCGATGACACATCCATCATTATTGGATAAAATGCCAATTGGTTTTCCTTCTAATTTAGGGTTAAAAACACGCTCACACGAAGCATAAAAGTTATTACAATCAATCAGCCCAATCATGCATGACCACGTTTTCGTAAAGAATGAATAGTGTGTATAACAACGCCCCATATATGGACTTCTTTACCCGCTAATGAAATAGGGGGATAAAGTTCATTGCCTGATAATAGATAATGTTGTCCATCAATAAGTCCCAGGCACTTACATGTTAGTTCACCGTCAACAGCTGCAACGACAATATCTTCTATTTGGGGTGCTAATGAACGATCTACTACTAAAAGATCACCACTAAAAATACCATAGTTAATCATTGATTCACCTTGTGCTTTAATATAATAAGTAGCACTTGGGTGTTTAACTAAGTGATCGGTTAAGTCCAGTTTGGCTTCTAAATAATCATCAGCAGGCGATGGAAAGCCAGCCCTGACAGGGGTATCAACCAAAGGTAAGTAATTTTTGATAGTGCTATCAACGGTTCCTAGCACAATACAGGATTTACTCAAGAACGTTTCTCCTAAAAATATACAGGTAAAATTTATACTATGTAGTAGTATTCGTGATAAAAAACGAATAATGTATAAATATACAGTATAAAATTCTTGATTCAATGAAAAACACTGTAAAAAAATAGCAATGTGACAAAAAATGACCATGTGTAATGGATGATATGTATATTTTAACGAACCAGTAAGTTTGACGATCTGAATCAAGAATAGTTGAAATAATGGCAGGATTGAATTTGTATTGTTGCAAAAAATGGAGAACAAAATCGCAAGCTATCATAATAATTGATTTAAATTACATTATGGTATTTTACAAAACCACTTAAATAGTTTACATTATATTGATTATTTATTAATTAATTTACAACATAATTCACTATACCTTGTATTTTTGTTCACAGCCCTTATATAAGTGACTAAAGGTAAACTTTAAGTGTGACTTATCGAAATAATACAAAAAGTCAATTTGTTAACCTAAGTACGCCTGATGCAATTTTGATTGGTTATCGATGATAAAAAGCGCTATTTAGTTTGTTTTAGCTTAATTTTGATTTTTACTCTAATTTAACGCTCGTTTTTTTTATTTTCTCATCTTTTGTTTTTTATAAGAATAAAATACCAATATTGATATATATCAATAATATTTGTTGCGATTTTTTGTTTTTTTAGACAGTCAGTATTGCCAGCTCGACACAAGGGCGAAAAGAATCAGATATAATATTTTCCAAGTTATGTTATTTGACATTTAAATATAGCAAGGGTTGTCGTATTAAAAATATTTTTCAAAATCACAAAGTGCGTAAAACAACATTTAGTTATATCAAGTTTTTAAAAAACTGAAAAAAGGTTTTGGCGCTAGTTTTATTATAACTGGGTCATGTTCAGTTTTATTACCTACTTATTTTAGCTCGGTCTATAAATATAAATTCTAATCCAAAGTTACCGACCAATTACCGAATATGTATTTTAAGTAATATTATTTTAGGAGTTTTAAAAAAAATGAATCTAATTTGGTCTGCAGTAGGGCAAGTTGTTAGTTCTTGTCTTCCGGTGTTTTTATTAATTTTTCTTGGTTGGTTATGTGTTCATCAGAATATTTTTACCAAAGACTCCAAGAAGCTATTATCCGGTTTAGTGTCAAACTTTGTATTTCCGGCATTACTTTTTGTGCATACATCACATGCTAAGCCGTCTGAAATATTCAACGGTATTTGGATGATTGCATTTTTCTGTACAATGTCATTTTTATGGATAATTTGTTTTTTAACCAATAAATACATTTTACATAAAGATTTAAAATCAACAGCGATGAACGCGATGTTATGTTGTTTCCCGAATATGGGGGGAATGGGCGTACCATTTTTAACATTGATGTTAGGTGCATCGTCAACCATTTCAGTCGCTGTAGCGAATTTTGTGGTGGCGTTATCATTGATACCAATGACGATTTTCTTATTGGAATTGTGTGATACGAAAATATCTGGCGGAAAAGTAACGGGCAACATGGTATTTAGCGCAGTGAAAAACTCGTTAATGAAACCAATGTTTTTAGCGGTCATTTTGGGCTTAATTGTCAGTGTTACAGATGGAACAAAATGGTTACCACATTTTGTCTTTAATACCTTTGATATCATGTCGAATGCTTGTAACTTTATTTCGTTAATTGCCGTTGGGGTAGGTATCTATGGTGTTAAATTGAATTTTTCAAAGCCGTTGATTATCAATGTGATTTTAAAAAGCTTCTTTACACCAGTAGTAGCTTTAATTGCGGTAAACCTTTTTGGTATTACGGGTATGGAGGCGGAAGAGTTAGTATTCTTGTTAGCTATGCCAACAGCATCAACAGCCGTTATTTTGGCTTATAATTGGAATGTTGAGCAAGAACAAGCATCAAGTATCTTTTTTGCTTCAACAATTTTATCCATATTTATTTTACCAACGTTGCTTTTAATTATGCATTTTACGGTACCGGGTGTGCAATAAACAATTTGTTTAAGCGAAAAATGGGTATAAAAAACGGGCATTAAGCCCGTTTTTTTGTTTATTACTTGTTGTGTTTTTATCTTGGCGGTGTTTGCTTTAACATAAGATAAAACAGTATGTTGATAGAATTGTTTATTACAATTTAAATAAATTTATCGCTAATGTAAAAAGCTATTTTTGTGCAATAAATACCGCTCGCATTGGGGCAGGATAACCCTCAATGGTTTTACTTAGATCATTTGGATCAAGAAAATCAGCAAGTGAATCAGACGTCATCCAATCGGTTTTACGTTGTTCTTCTAAACTAGTTTGTGAAATATCCACCATTCTGACATCTTTAAAACCGCATTTTTGCAGCCAATTTATCATGGTAGGTACTGATGGAATAAAGTAAACATTGCGCATTTGTGCATAACGTTCACCTGGCATAAGCGCTTGATGTAAATCACCTTCAATAACGAGTGTTTCTAATATTAATTGCCCACCATCAACAAGCTGATCTTTTAATTGGTAAAGATGATCAAGAGGTGAACGGCGATGGTATAAAACACCCATCGAAAATACCGTATCAAAAGCATTAAGCTTTGGTAGCTCTTCAATACCAAGTGGTAATAAATGTGCTCGTTTATCATCGCCTAATAATTTTCTGACGGCTTCAAATTGACATAAATAAAGAGCCATAGGATCGATGCCTACTGCAAGTTTAGCCCCAGCGCCAATCATTCGCCATAAGTGATACCCACTATTACAACCAACATCTAAAACAAGTTTACCTTCTAAATTGTCAATATGATGAATAAGACGTTTCCATTTCCAATCAGAACGCCATTCAGTATCGATATCTATACCATAAAAATGAAATGGTCCTTTGCGCCAAGGCATCATGTTTTTTAATAGCTGAGTGATACGTTGCTGTTCCCCAGTTGAAAGAGGAGTTTGCGTTTTTACGCTGACACCATGCAATAAATCTATATGATAGGGCGTTATAACAGGTAAGTGTTTAATACTATTTAGCCATTGTGTAAAACGGCTATCTAAATTTTGTTTTTGCCAATTGGCTAATTGTGCCGGTAAGACTTCAAGCCAGCTACTGAGCCTATTTTTTGCGATAATCTGGTAAAAATCACCAAAATCGATCATTCTTTTGTGTCCTTATAAATTTGATTTTTGACTGATATATGGATTGATAACTATCCTAAATAACGGCTATTTTATAGCAATGATAGAACCAAAATTGAAACATTGGAACCAAGTGTTAATATGTGTAAAACCTGCTTTGGTTAGGCGTTCATTATGGATTTCGACAGTATCAGTCAGCATGACATTTTCTAACATATTACGCTTTTGACTAATTTCTAACTCACTGTAGCCATTCGCACGTTTAAAATCATGATGCATATTGAACAGTAAGTCATCAATAGTTGAATCAGTAAAACTAAATTTTTCAGATAATACCAATATACCATTGGGGTTTAATGCTTGATAAATCTTATTCAAGACTTGTTGTCGGGATTCGGGTGTTAAAAATTGTAATGTAAAATTGAGAACAACCATGGATGCATTTTGCATCTGGATATTACAGATGTCGTCACAGATTACATCAACGGGCGTATTGGCCTTAAAGGCGTCGATATGGCGTTTACAACGTTCAACCATCGGTAACGAATTATCAATAGCCACAATATGGCAATTTTCATGTTTAATATTACGACGAATAGAGAGCGTTGCTGCACCTAATGAACAACCTAAGTCATAAATCATTGAATTCGGTTGGACAAATCGTTCAGCCAACATACCAATCATAGAAATAATATTCGAATAACCCGGCACCGAGCGTTGAACCATATCTGGAAACACCTCAGCAACTTTTTCATCAAAAGTCCAGTCACCTAATTTATCGATAGGGGTTGAAAATAATTGATCTATTTTTGAATTCATAAAAGTTGAAGTTATAGATAACGAATAAAAAATAATTCTGTTATGATACCACTTTTTTAAGTTAATTTGTTTGAAGCATTATGAATTTTGTTATTCTTTTTATAAGTTTGATGAGTATTTTAGTCATTATTTACTTAGGTAAACGGTGGTTATTTTGGCTAGATTTTCATTTAAATGGTTATTTGAAATTGGCTTATTGGTTAGCATTAGCAACCATAGCTACCACATTTATCCTGTCAAAAGTATTGAATGATTTTCCGGCCTTTTTTGGCATATTGTTCAGTTTAACTATCTGTTTTGTTTATGCGACATTGCTTTTTGACTTTATTCACTTAATAAGTAGAAAAAGATTTAAACCCGATTTTTGGGTGAGTTATGTTTATGTCGGTTGCGTAATTGTACTGTTTATATTTGGTCATCAAATGGCGACTAATTCTAAAATAGTAAATTATCAAGTTACGATTAATAAACAGGCTAATGTTGATCATTTACGTATTGTTCAATTAAGTGATATTCATCTTAATGGGTTAACCCAGCGTAAATTTATCAAGCAAATGGTGGACGAAGTTAACAAACTTAATGCCGATCTTATCGTTATCACGGGTGATACGCTAGATAAACAATTAAAATCATTTACAGAAACTGACTTTAATAAACAATTTTCACAATTGAAATCGAAATATGGTACCTATATTATTTTTGGTAATCATGAATATCTAGCCATTAATAAAGAACATCCTCATGGCGAGGATATTGTTGATGCGTTTAAAGCTGCCAATATGCGCGTTTTACGAGATGATATTGTGTACCTTAGTGATTTGAATATCACGTTAATTGGTCGAGAAGATTTTTCATCGAGTAAGTATGATTTAAAACGAGCGGAACTTGCTGATTTAATGATGTTTGCCGATACGTCTACACCCATCATTTTATTAGATCATCAACCCAAAAATCTTGATGAAATAGCTAACGCCGGAGTTGATTTAATGATTTCAGGACACACGCATGGTGGGCAACTTTTTCCAATCAATCTTTTGTTATCTGTTATTTATAAAAATGCTGATGGGATATATCATGATACAGAAAAACAGTTTACCAGTATTGTAAGTAGCGGTTATGGCTTTGGAAGTATACCTTTACGCTTAATGACACGTTCAGAAATTGTTGTCATTGATGTGACGTTTGATAATAACAAAGAACAATCAAATCATTCTTTAGAATAGGTAATTAATATTGACTTATCAATTTATTATAAATAATGAACAACTCGCTGATTATTGTTCAAAAATCAAAAATAGTGCAGCTATTGCATTGGATACTGAATTTGTTCGAACTCGAACTTTTTATCCTCATTTAGGCTTACTTCAGGTATTTAATGGTGAATTTGCTGCCTTGATCGATCCTATTGCTATCACCGATTGGCAATGTTTAATCGACATTTTTCGAAATGATGCCATTGAAAAATATTTTCATTCTTGCAGTGAAGATATTGAAGTATTTATGCATCATTTTGATTGTGTCCCAACGCCAATCATTGATAGTCAAGTCCTTGCATCTTTTTTAGACAATCCATTAAGTAGTGGCTATGCCAGTTTAGTTAAAAAATATCTCAATATTGATCTTGATAAAAGTGAAACCCGTACAGATTGGTTGAAACGGCCATTGACAGACAAACAGTGTCAATATGCGATTAATGATGTGATATACCTGTTTCCGTTATTGCAAAAACTCAAATCACAATTAATCAGCAACCATTATTTAGTTGCCGCTTATCAAGAGTGTCAAATGGTTATTGGTCGCAAATGTGAGATGATCAATCCAGATGATGCTTACCTGAGTATTAAAAATAGCTGGCAATTGAAAGGTAAGAGTTTAGGGCAGTTATATAAATTAGCGAGTTGGCGCTATCAATTAGCTAAGCAGCAAGATATTGCTGTAAACTTTGTGGTCAAAGAAGAGGTGTTGTGGAAAATAGCTCGTTATTCACCCTCATCCTTGTCAGAACTCGATAAATTAGGATTGCATGGAAAAGAGATTCGGTTATATGGCCAACAGATTCTGAATATTTTATCGGAACCTATTCCAGACATTCCTGCAATACGTCGTATTAATAGTTATCCTGATTATAAGATGATTACAGATCAACTAAAAAATGCAGCTGTCCAGATTGCCTCACAAACAGGGCTTAATGCAGATTTGTTACTATCCAGACGATTAATAAACCAATACGTGAAGTGGAAGATTGATAAAATAGGGCAGGATCCAGAAATTTTATCAGGCTGGCGAAAACCTTTATTTGAACCCTATTGTCAATAAATGTTGCTAATGAGCAGATATGATCTGCTCATTTAATATGACATGTTTTTCAATTATCAATGTCTAAATTTGACAACAATTAAGCAAGTTCAGTTAGCATTGATTCGACAATCAATGAAGATTGTGTTGCAGCCAATTTTAAGAAAGATTGGAAATCAACGGCTGATTCACTATCACCATTATCCGAAATTGCTCTAACCACCACAAAAGGTATCTGATATAACCAACAAACATGACCAATAGCAGCCGCTTCCATCTCAACAGCGATAGCATTGGGAAATGTTTGCTTAATTCGTTCCAGATTGGTTTTTCCATTGATAAATGCATCACCACTACCGATCGATCCTTCAATAGCGTTGACCCCTTGTTTTTTAATACACTCTTTGGCTAATGTTTGGTAAGTTTCACTTGCCTCAAATGCAATCGGGCATCCTGACATTTGACCTGGTTGATAACCAAACGCAGTTAAATCCACATCATGATAAAATACATTTTTCGATACCACGATATCGCCAATGTTTAATGCCGTTGAAAGTCCACCTGCTGAGCCAGTATTGATAACCGCATCAACTTGATAATTGTTTAATAATAGGGTGGTTCCTGATGCTGCTGCGACTTTTCCAATGCCTGATTGAAGAAGTACAATTTCACAATTAGCTATTTTTCCAAGATGAAAATCGCAATTTAGATGGCGTTCCACTCTATAATGGGTAATTTTACTTTTTAATATCGCAACTTCTTCTTCCATTGCGGCAATGATAGCGATTCTCATACGATCCTCATGACTAACGTTAAGTAACTTAAATTAAGATGTGATATCATAATTGCTATAGGCTAACTTGACAACATACAACTATCTGGGAGAAGAGAATTGCGCACAATATTTATAACGGGCTGTTCAAGTGGAATAGGGCTGATTTCGGCTGTTGCACTCAAACAACGAGGATATCGTGTTATTACTTCTTGCCGTAAAGACGAGGATCAAAAAAAACTTATTGAGCAAGGATTTGAAGCAGTGATTCTTGATCTCAATAATCCTGAATCTGTCACTCAAGCTGCTAAGGAAGTATTAGCATTATCCAATAACAAGTTATATGGTTTATTTAATAATGCTGGATTTGGTGTATATGGTCGATTAAATACAATCAGTCGTGAGCAGTTAGAATCTCAATTTGCAACTAATTTTTTTGGTGTTCATCAATTAACTCAACTGCTCTTACCCGCCATGATTGAACATAATGAAGGACGAATCATACAAACCAGTTCAATCGTTGGTATTATTGCAACACCGGGACGAGGTGCTTATTCAGCCAGTAAGTATGCTTTAGAAGCCTGGTCGGATGTATTAAGACTTGAATTAGCCAATACAAATATTAAAGTGTGTTTGATTGAACCCGGTCCATTAACAACAGCTTTTTCAAAAAATGTCAATCAAACAGAAAAAACACATCGGATTGAAAATCCACCAATAGCTAAACGATTTACCTTACCGCCCGAGGCCGTTTTGCCATGTTTATATCATGCCCTTGAACATCGCAAACCTAAAATACGTTACAGGGTAACAAAAGTAACCCAGTTAGCGGCGATTGGCAAACGTTTGCTTCCGGATAGATTAATGGATAGAATTTTACTCAATAAATAATGAATCTCAATATTCATAGGACATAATATGCAAAACCCTTTTATTTTTGATGTTAATGAACAAAATATTCAAGAAATTTTAGAAAAATCAACTAAACAGCTTGTGTTATTTTACTTTTGGTCACCAAGAAGCCCAAATTATGAAGAAATGACACAAACATTGACTAAATTAGCTGATGAATATCATGGTCAATTTATTTTAGCGAGTGTCAATTGTGATGAGCAACAGATGTTGGCTGCTCAATTTGGGTTACGTGCCATTCCGACCGTTTATTTATTCCAAAATGGCCAACCTCTCGATGGTTTTCAAGGGCCTCAACCAGAAGAAAAAATTCGTGAATTACTTACTAAAGTGTTGCCTAATGAAGATGAACTTAAGTTAATTGAAGCACAAAATCTATTTAATGAAGAAAAATACGAAGAAGCTTTGCCATTATTAAGACAAGCATGGAAGAATTTAAAGGATCATTTAGGTAAACCAAGATCCGATATTGCATTCATGTTAGCCAAAGCACAGATAGCATTAAAGCAGCTAGCGGAAGCAAAAGATGTTTTAGCTTCTGTTCCATTGCAAGATCAGGATACTACCTATCATGGTTTACAAGCTGAAATTGAGTTATTGGAACAAGCTGCAAATTCTCCCGAATTGCAATTATTACAAGCTGAATTAGAAAAACACCCGGATAATGTAGAGTTGATGATCCAATTATCATCGCAATTAATGCAAGTAGGACGGCAAGAAGAAGCACTTGAATTACTATTTAAGCCTCTTACTCAAGATCTTAATGCAGGTGATGGACAAGTTAAGAAAACCTTACTTGACCTTTTAGCAGCGTTAGGCACAAGTAATCCGTTAGCGGCTTCTTATCGTCGTAAACTTTATACATTACTTTATTAAGATGAATTAGAGAAGATAATCATGATTCAACAATAAATTTATTGTTGAATCATCAGTTTTAGTGTTCGATTACTCGAGGGAAGTTTTCATTACTGCGTAGCGTTAATACTTCAACACCATTATCTGTCACTAAAATAGTGTGTTCATATTGAGCAGAAAGTCCATGATCTTTAGTTTTTACGGTCCAACCATCTTTCATTGTTCGAGTACGCCAATCACCTGTGTTTACCATAGGTTCTATAGTGAATGTCATACCCGGTTTTAAAATAACTCCACCGTCATCAGCATCATAATGTAGCACTTGCGGTTCATCATGATAAACTTCACCGATTCCATGGCCACAATACTCCCTAACAGATGAAAAACCAAATTTTTCTACATATTTTTGAATTGTTTTACCGATTTCTCTTAATCGAATACCTGGCTGAATAATTTTTATCGCTTCATACAAGCTATTTTGTGCCACTTCACACAACTTTTCGCCAGCAACGGTTGGTTTTCCTGCAATATACATTCTTGATGTGTCACCGTGATAACCGTCTTTGATAACAGTGACATCAATGTTAAGTATGTCACCATCTTTTATTTTTTTATCAAAACTTGGGATACCATGACAAACAACATCATTGATTGAAATACAGCTTGTATGTTGATAACCGCTATAGCCGATATTTGCAGGGATAGCTTTTTGAACATTGACAATATATTCATAGCAAATTTTATCCAGTTCACCTGTCGTTATACCGGGCTTGACATAGGGTTCGATCATTTCTAATACATCGGCAGCAAGTTTGCCAGCGATACGCATTTTTTCGATTTCTGTTGGCGTTTTTAACTTAATAGACATTAAATTGTTCCTGTAATGTTAATGGCTATATCCTATCATATAGCGCTATGACGTCAAACCTTGGTAATGAAATAATTAAATATCTTTTTGATAAATAATTAATTTTTATTTTCAAAAAGTCAATATCAGGCTGTCTTTTGTGGTTTGGCTTAAAATAACTAATCTTTGAAACAATTTAATTATATAATAACTTATTATAAAACGAGGTTATGACTATAATGCAGTGTCGCTATTATCAGCAAAAAAAATGTTTATCATGTAACTGGATCAATTATTCTTACGCCACCCAACTTCAAGAAAAACAGAGTAATTTATCAGAAAAAATAACGGAGTTTAACCCTAAAGAGGTTAAGCCGCCCGTTGCTAGCTCAGAAGTAGCTTTTCGTAATAAGGCAAAAATGGCCGTACTTGGCACTGTTGAAAAACCGATATTGGGTATGGTAAATGGTAATGAAGCTATTGATCTTTGCGATTGTCCGCTTTATACCACCAGTATGCAAAATATTCTTAAAATAGTACGAACGTACATCCGTAAACAAGGTTTAGTTCCTTATAATATTAATAAGCGAAAAGGGGAATTGAAGTTTGTCATCATTACAGAAAGTACCACCGAAGAAACAAATGGTTTTATGATTCGATTTGTGATGAGATCACACAAGTTTGTTGAGAAAATCAGAAATTCACTTCAACAGCTTCAAAACAAAATTGAAAATTTACAGGTTGTTTCAATAAATATTCAACCTAATCATTCAGCTATTTTAGAAGGTGAAGAAGAAATTGTTCTTACCCAAAATAGTTATTTGAATTTTACATTGAATCACATTTCCCTTTATATTAAAGCTAAAAGCTTTTTTCAAACCAATACCAATATTGCTAAGAATCTTTATCAAACAGCAAGTGATTGGGTAAATAATTTAAAAATAAGCTCCATTTGGGATCTGTTTTGTGGGGTAGGCGGATTTGGTTTACATTTAGTCAATTCTTCAAATAACAAGAATATAGAATTGACGGGAATAGAAATTAGCCAAGATGCAATAGAGTGTGCTTCCCGCTCAGCACATGAAATGGGTTTTACTCATCTTACCTTTAAATCATTAGATGCAACCCGGTATAGCATTGGACAACAGAATATACCTGACTTAGTATTACTCAATCCACCCAGAAGAGGGGGAGGTGAAACATTAATGCAATTCTTAGCTCAAGTTAAACCTCATTATATTTTATATTCTAGCTGCAATTTATCATCATTAGTTGAAGATATACGCTTATTATCGGATTACCAACTTAAGAAAGTTCAATTATTTGATATGTTTCCTCATACAGCGCATATGGAAGTATTAGTTTTATTGGAAAGAAAAGATGGATAGGGTATGATTAATCGCCTTTACAAATAGTTAACAACATAATGCTAATTGAGTAATGCCTATAAAACAATAGGGCTACACAGTGCACCCAATAACAATGATTAAAGTTATGACTCTATATTCAATTGATTAACTGATTGATCAAAGAACGATTAAACTTTAATCTATCGAACTAATTAATAAAAAATAAATTAAAAAGTTAAAGGAGATTTTTATGGCTGAGTCCAACATTGAGATAGTTCAAAATACAATAAATAGCCTTCATGAGTCCGTTTTATCGGTCATATTGTCGACCATTAATTCAAATGGCGATGTCGAAACAAGTTATTCACCTTATTTTTTTGATGGTATGGATTACTATATACTTATTTCTGATTTAGCCCCACATAGTCAGAATATCAAAGCTAATGCCCATATCTCAGCTTTTATTATTGAAGATGAATCTAAAACGAAGAACATTTATGCTCGTAAACGTTTAAGTTTTCAAGCCACTGCTAACATGATTGAAAAAGATTCCGAATTGTTTAATGCTATTATTGAGCAATTTGCTTTGCGAGTCAGTAAAATGGTTTATATGTTGTCAGAAATGAAAGACTTTAACTTATTTAAAATTTCACCAATGCAAGGCAGACTGGTTATTGGATTTGGTAAAACCTATCAAATCGATCATCAAACTAATAGTATAATACAAGTTGATGAAAGCTATATTGCCAATCAAAAAGCACAACAACAGAGTTAACACTTTGTGAAATTGATGATATCTAATTGTTTTACATTAAAAGGAATGCGGATGATTACCCATTCCTATCCATGAAATAGACAAGATTATTAAATGTCGATTCATGACCTAACTATCAATAATAAATAGTATTATTGAGTGTTTTCATCTTTGAAATCAGTTCTAATCTGATAAAGCATGAGTGAAAAGCCAAAATTACCAATAGAAGCTTGTAAATTATGATAATATTGAATATATAAAACTCAATTTAGGATAAATAAAGATTATGATACCTGATGTTTCTAAAGCACTTAATTGGTTAGAAAAACATTATACTATCTTACAAGGTATTCAACGTGGACTGGAACGAGAGACCTTACGAATTTTACCCGATGGTTCTTTATCTAAAACGCCTTTTCCCAATAAAATTGGTTCAGCCTTAACTCACCCTTGGATCACAACTGATTTTGCTGAGTCGATGCTTGAATTTATAACACCGGTCAATACGAACATTGATTATATGCTCACGTTTTTGCGAGATTTACATCGTTATGCCAGTATTAATATTGGTGATGAAATGATGTGGCCACTCAGTATGCCGTGTTTTGTTGCGAAAGAAGACGATATTATTTTAGCGCAATATGGTTCTTCAAACGAAGGGCGTTTAAAAACACTGTATCGTGAGGGATTAAAAAACCGTTATGGTGCAATGATGCAAACTATTTCAGGTGTCCATTATAATTTTTCTTTACCGACAGCATTTTGGCAAGCAAGAGACGGGATAAAAAATACTGAAGAGGGTAAAGATGTTATTTCAGAAGGCTATTTCACTTTAATTCGTAACTATTATCGCTTTGGTTGGGTAATCCCGTATCTTTTTGGTGCATCACCATCAATGTGCTCTTCATTTATCCAAGATCCCGAAAAAGCGAAAGCATTCATTGAACAAACTAACGGCAACTGTTATTTACCTTATGCCACATCTTTAAGGCTTAGCGATATTGGTTATACCAATAATGCTCAAAAGCAATTGGGTATCACTTTTAATCATTTGAATACTTATGTCGAGGGATTAAAACGCGCAACTAAAACACAATCTCCCGAATTTAGTCGCTTAGGCATTAAAGTTGATGGTCAGTATCGTCAATTAAATGATAAAGTCTTACAAATTGAAAATGAGTTTTATGCGCCGATTCGTCCTAAACGTGTTCCTAGGGCAGGGGAATCACCTTCAGATGCATTGCTACGTGGTGGAATTGAGTATATCGAAGTAAGAGCTTTAGATGTTAATCCATTTTCACCAATCGGTATTACAGAAGAACAGATTCGATTTATCGATTTATTTTTAATTTGGTGTGCATTAGCACCGGCACCTGAAATGAGCAGTCAAGAGCTAGAGTGCGCAAAATTAAACTGGAATCGAGTTATTTTAGAAGGTCGGAAACCGGGGATTGAAATAACAATGGGGTGTGGAAGTTATCATGAACCAATGGCCAAAGTAGGTCATCAATTATTTAAGGATTTACTACGTGTTGCTGATGTTTTAGATCATCATGATGAAAAACAGCACTACCGTAAGGTTTGTGAGCGACTTGATGTTATGTTTGATTATCCAGAATTAACTTTATCAGCAAGAACATTACAGGCGATAAGTGATTTGGGAACAGCTAAATTTGGTTTAGCTTTAGCAAGTCAATATAAAAAACAGTTATTGTCAGAACCTTTAGCCGTGTTAACCGATAATGATTTTGTTCAACAGCGCTATATTTCACTTGAGAAACAGAAAAGATTAGAAGAAAATGATAAAGTATCGTTTGATGAATATTTAGCTCAACAAAATAAATAGTTAATATGTTTAAACATCGAGATTATACATTACGATATCGGGCAAATAATGAAGTAGAAATTATTTTGCCCAATAGTCAATTGATAGTAAATAAACCATTAATTGATAAAACTACTTTTACAATTATGGTTTGGAATATTTTTAAACAAAAAAGAGCCGACTGTATTCAAATTTTAGAACATTATGCAGATGAAACTAAATTGATATTATTACAAGAAGCGCAAACCACACCACAATTATTGAACTTTATTACCCAACAAAATAAGATAGCAGACCATGTGCCCGCTTACTGCTTCAATAATATTTATGCTGGTGTGATGACAATTACAGATACATTACCTATCTCTATCTATTCATTTAGAGAAAAAGAACCCCTTATTCGCGTTCCAAAATCCGCTTTAATCACGATATATCCTATTTATAACTCAACTCAACAATTGCTGGTTGCGAACATTCATGCCGTTAACTTTAGTATTGGTGTGAAAAGTTATCGGCAACAAATGCATATGCTATTAAATCGAATCAAGGAGCATAATGGACCGGTGATCTTAGCGGGTGATTTCAATGCTTGGAGTCAACAGCGGTTAAATCTTTTATATCATTTAGTAAGTACAATCGACCTCAAACCGGTGAATTTTTCAATTGATATTCGAAAAACATTTATGGGAAGACCATTAGATTTTGTATTTTATCGAGGATTACAATTAGATACAGCAAAAATAATTAGTACTTCGGCATCTGATCATAATCCTTTATTGGTCAAATTTAGATTGGATTTGCAAGATTAATGGTTAATACATCACCTTCTTTGATATCCTGATCGGTCAAATTATTCCAAGTTAAAATATCTGTAATTTTAACACGATAATTTTTAGCTATAGTTACTAAATCATCACCTGCTTTAACTTGATAAGTGATCTGTTTATTGGATTTAGTATGAAGCGTTTTATTCTTATTATTTATTCCACTTGACACTTCGGACTTGATTGCTACTGTTTTGACTTCCAAAGGCATAGTGTTATGAGGCACATCTTGTAAAAGTTCTGTGATTTCGGCTGAAACAAGATTTTGTGCTTGTAGCTTTTTATGTAAATCTTCCGCATAAGAATACGGAACCAGTAAATGAAATGGTCCACTTACAGTTTGTTGTAAATAGCCTGCATTAAAACTTTTTAAGTCGTTAATTGGTATCCCGGTATATTGAGCAATTTTAGCTAATGAAATATTTTTAGACATATCAATTCTAACTAATGAGTTTTCATAGTTACAATCGGGTAATTTAATACCGTAACGTTCACTATTTTTTACAATATCAATAATGGCTAAAATCTTTGGTACATAGTGTCGGGTTTCAGTTGGTAAATCCAGCGCCCAATAATTTGTTGGTAAACCATTTGCTTTATTTTGTGCAATTGCTTTTCTAATGCGACCTTCGCCAGCATTATAAGCAGCAAGAGTTAATAACCAATCCCCTTTAAAACGACCATTCAGATCTTTTAACAGCGTTATCGCTGAATTTGTTGATGCAATTAAATCACGTCTTGGATCAAATGAGTGACTTTTATTGAGACCGTATTCTCTGGCCGTTATGGGTACAATCTGCCATAAACCGGCAGCTTTACCAGCCGATGTTGCTAACGGATCGTAGGCACTTTCAATCAGTGGAATTAAAGCTAATTCTACCGGTAAATTATTTTGACGTAGTTGATCCATTATGTAATATACATAAGGCTCAGAACGAAGCGCTGTAGTTTCAAAAGCTTTAGGGTTGCGTAATAAAAGCGCTCTTTCTTCTTTAATACGATTATTTTCAGGGACTTTCACATTCAGTTGGCTTATCATATAATGCCAAGGATTTTGAGTAATTAATTTATTATTAATTCCACTACTTTTTAAAAGTCCACTGGTAACGATTGATTCTGAGTTATGTGTTGGATAGACACTACTATTATATTGAGATTGATGGTTTTGGCATGCAACCAAAAACGAACATAATGCTGTGAATATAAATAACTTTTTCATTACCTTAAAATATTAAACATTTATTAAAACCGTATATTATACCTAAAAAATATCCTTTTGGCTTCTAAAAAAAACAAATAAATCTAACTCATTGTTAAAATTTAATTTATTTTGTATGTTTTTTTCTTTACATCGTAGAAAAACATTAATTTGTTTTTCATTTCTTAAAGTAGATGGTAAAGTAATTGATTTATCGGAAATTAAATCATAATAGGCACTAATTTTAATATCATTTGGTAACATATTGAGTGCAAAATCGAGATTAGATTTAGTATATTCATGACCAGCACAGACAAGGGTATCATCAGGTAATTGGGCTAATTTGTTAAGTGAATTTAGCATTTGCTGATAAGTACCTTCAAATACACGTCCACAACCAGCCGATAACAGCGTATCGCCACAAAAAAGATAAGGCTGACAATAGTAAGCCAAATGACCCAATGTATGACCTGGTACAGGAATTATCTCAAATTTAAAATCGGCAATAATTAATTTATCCCTATTTTCTACATATTGAATAGGTAAAGGAATCTCTTTGGGCCCATATACCTCAATAGAATTAAAATCATTTTGTAGTTTTAGCACACCGCCAATGTGATCTATATGGTGATGAGTAAGCAAAATTGCAAGGGGTGTTAAATTATGTAGATGTAGATAGTTATAAACAGGTTCGGCTGCCCCTGGATCAATGATAATAACTTGTTTAGCATTATTTTCTAATAACCAGACATAATTGTCTTTTAAAACGGGGATTATGTGTAATTTATACATAAATGAAATCCATGCTATTAAGTGACATTTGATAACTATAATGGGTTGGTCTCATGTGAAATAATAGGGTTTAAAACTTATTACGCTGAATTTGATTCTTCAAAAAAAGTATCCACTAAAGTAGGGGACTCAGCTTTAGATTTGGCTATGATATCACATTGTTCATTTTCAGGATGCCCTGCATGGCCTTTAACCCAAATCCAATCGATTTTATGTGTTTGTACCGCTTTATCAAGCCGCATCCATAAATCAACATTTTTGACAGATTTGTTATTTGCGGTTTTCCATCCATTTTTTTTCCAGGTATAAATCCATTTTGAAATGCCATTTTTCAAATATTGGCTATCAGAATAGAGATCAATTTGACAAGGCTCTTTTAATTTTTCTAAAGCGACAATTGCAGCTAATAACTCCATTCGATTATTAGTTGTATTAAAATATCCTTCTGCTAATATTTTTTCATTGTGCTTATATCTTAAAATGGCAGCATATCCGCCAGGCCCAGGGTTTCCAAGACAAGAACCATCTGTGTATATTCTGATTTGTTTTAACATTTTTGCAAACTTTTCGGCAAACTAGGTTGATAATTCCCAAAATGTAACACAATTTAAAAATGGTAAGCAAATCTGAAGATTCTGCTTCCAATAGCGGGTAGGTATCAACATTAATAGTATTTAATGGTAAACTATATCACTAATTCGTAGTTTTCCCAATGTTTGATATAAAGAGAATAACGTGATAACTCATTCTACTCGCCAAATTGTACTCGATACAGAAACAACAGGTATGAATCAAGATGGAAATAATCATTATGAAGGACATAAGATTATTGAAATTGGTGCTGTTGAAATCATCAATCGCCGTTTAACAGGCAATCATTTTCATGTCTATATTAATCCAGAACGCTTAATTGATGAAGAAGCGTTTAAAGTTCATGGTATAAGCAATGAAGCTGTTAAAGATAAACCCATATTCAAAAATATTGCCCATGATTTTATTAAGTTTATTGATGGTGCTGAATTAATTATCCATAATGCATCGTTTGATGTTGGGTTTATGGATTATGAGTTTCGTCTTTGTGGTTTAGATTATAAAACTGCTGATCACTGTATTGTTACCGATACTTTAGCAATGGCAAGACGCCTGTTCCCAGGCAAACGTAATAATTTAGATGTGCTTTGTGAACGCTACCAAATTGATAATTCTCATCGTACACTTCATGGCGCTTTACTGGATGCTGAGATTTTAGCTGAAGTATATTTAGCTATGACGGGGGGACAAACGACATTATCCTTTAATATGGATGAACATAGTCTAGCTAATGGTGAAAACAGCAATACCCTTCAAAGAATAGAGCGAGGATCGACCCCTTTAAAAGTCATAAAAGCATCAGAATATGAACTTTCAGAACATGAAACTGTTTTATCAAAAATTGATAAAAAAAGTGGCGGAGCATTATGGCGCGCCAGTAAATGATTGTTTTCTATTCAATTGATTGCATATTTTAAAATATCTATTGACGCCATCGAAAATAATCTTTAATATCACGCCTACTTCAGCAGTGATGCCTTGAAGTAGTCTAAAAAGCGGAGCGGTAGTTCAGTTGGTTAGAATACCTGCCTGTCACGCAGGGGGTCGCGGGTTCGAGCCCCGTCCGTTCCGCCAATTTAATCAGTTTTTCCATAATGTTTTTGTTCCAATCCTCTATATAAAATCAATAGTTATTTATTTATAATTCGCCTTTTTGAATTTTAATCAAATAATTGAGTGCTTCTTCGTTATTTTGTAATCCATGATAAAAACAGGCATCCCAATTATTGGGTGTTCCGCCATTATTCTCGTAAATTAATTGGATTTCATATAATTTTTTTATGATGTCTTCTAAATTAATTGCGTTTTTTATATATATCTTTGGTGATTCACATAATTTTGTCCATAAATAAGAGAAATGATTCTTGATTCCTGAAGGGATGACAATATTCTTGATGTGCCATTCAACTATAATTTTTTCTTCATCTTTTACATCTATGGCTATAGGAGTAATTAACGGTGCTCGCCAGTCTGGTTTAAAGTGAGATGACATGATTCTTTTTTCAATAAATTTATCAAAATAAGGGTGAATAGGCCTTTCATGTAATATATCTCCTTTTATTTTTAATGATCGTTCCTTATTGCATCTATCACAAGCAGGTATCAGGTTCTTGGAAAAAAAAGAGTATTCTGGAAAGATTGATTTAGGTAAATAATGATCGATTGTTCCATTGCCATGTCTCCCACACATTGGGCATGCACCTTGAATACTTTCTCTCAGCGATTTAATGAATTTAAGTGCTTGTGGCGGGTTATCATATAAAAGATTCATGTGTTGTTTAAATGCCGATAATGAAGGTATTATTTCTTCTGACAATGAATTAATAAACCAAGGGTTACCATTATGCTTATCATAATGTTCGTAAGATTTTTTAATAATATCGATATAAGATGAAATAAACCGAATATGTTTTCCTTTTCGATTTTTTTGACAAAGTTCATCTAATTGACAGCTATCAATAATTTCTGCGCTATTATATTGTGGAAAATTTAATTTTCTCATATTAATATTCCATATTATTCCTTAGCTGTAAGAGGGCATCTGGACTTATTTCTCCAATATACTTATCGAGAATTTCATCGAAGGTTAAATCATCTTTAATGTTATCAACTAATTCATTGTATAGATGGATTAACAGATCATCGCCAAAGATTTCATTTGAGATGCTGGTCACATTAGCGCCTAATGTTTGCATTCGCGGCTGCTTAATTTTGAAATCTACTTCGTCCTTTTCAATAATATGAACTTGTGCACTTTGTACTTCTCTGACAATGTAAGGAGAATGAGTAGCGATTATAGCGATGGATTTTGTGGTCTCTAATACATTATTAAGAATTCTCATAAATTGAGAAATAAGGTTAGGATGTAAAAAAGTTTCTGGTTCATCAATAAGCAGTACTGATGCCGGTCCGACATTGGCAAAAACGTTTAAAATGAAACGGATAAATGTTGATTGTCCTAAACTTGGATGATATTTTTCGTCATTTTTATATATAACGAGATTTTTTTCTCGGTCAATCGTCGCTATCCTATCAAGCCAACGTTGTTCACCATTGTATCGGGCAAAGTTTTTTATTGCGATTTCGTGGTGTTGATCTAGGTTAGCCGAATGATCCACTAAAAGCGGAACTTTTATTGTTAAATCATAAAATTCTTGGGAAATGATATTACATAATTCGGATATTCTATTGTTTCTTAACACATCTACCAATAAATGGTTGTCTGTTTTTTCATTAAAAACCCTGTCGTTCTGAATATTAGGATCTAGCTGTGAAATAGAAACACTAGGATTATTGATAAGTTCTTTGTCAATTGAATTAAGTGTTGCATGATGAGCAAACAAAATAACTTGGTTAAAGTCAAGTTGTGGAACAATTGAGATATGTTTTGATTGTCTATCAGCAAGCGCTTTAACGAGTTCTGTCAGTATCGTTGTTTTTCCACATCCATTTTGCCCTATTATGGTCGCAATGCGACCCCGTAATTTATTCTGATTGGTAAATTTAAATTCGAGTTGAAGAGAATCTAAATTTTTAAACGTAATGTTGAAGGTTTGTTTAGAGTCGGCATTTTCAATGACTTTACCTTGTATAATAGAATATCCATGCCGATAAGCAAAATACGCCTCACTCGTTCTAAGCATAGCTCTACTATACACATCGGTTTTATAAAAATCATCCCACTTTGGTATTCTAGAAGGTTTATCCACATATAAACAAATATCATTTATTTCTTCCAGAATGTTTATTGCTCTTTCAAAACCAATTAATCGGCTGATGGCGCTATAAGATTTTTGATTTGTGAATAAATGAGCAAAAGCTAAATCTATCGAAAAAAGATTTACAAATTTCTCTTTTTTTAGAATTGTAGAAACATACTTATAAGTATTATCTTGATCTTTGAAAGCAAATTTTGAATCAAACCATTCAATTGAATTATCATTTAATCGAATACCTATTTCTGTCGCTAATTGGTATCCAAAATCATTCCAATAACTATCTATTGGTTTTATAAAAACCGATCCTTCTGTTAAAAATTTTGTCGAACAATCAGGAGAACAAAGAAGTATAGTTAACTTTTCCTTTTTTTCCATATTAAAACTGATCCAAAACTAAAATTACCTAAATATGTAATTGTTTTTATATAACACATTTAACATAAATGCAAAGAAAAATGTAATTTAATCAATATGAAAAAATCGTGTTTCATAACGTTTTTTTCTTTTAAAACTCTGTTATATACTTAAGTTGTCACACAATGAATAATTTATCCTAACTTTAGGCGTAATGATTAAGTTTCTTGGAATATTGAATTCATGCTTTGTTATTCGCAATCAAAAATTTTAATAATTATCTATAAGTATACTTAGTTATGTTAAAAAAATGGTTATTTATTATTATAGGTAGTGTTTCATTTTTGCTGGGAACAGTAGGCATTTTCGTGCCACTTTTGCCAACAGTACCATTCTATTTGTTAACCGCATATTTGTGGCTTAATAGTTCAGATCGTCTTTATCGCTGTTTTACTCAAAGTCATTATTATCAAACTTATATACAAAAGATGCTTATTGAGAAAAAAGCATCTAAAAAAAGTTTGTTTAAAATGCTAGCTATGGTTTTTATCGCATTGTTAATCCCATTTATTTTTTATTCATTCCTTGCATGTGCGCATTATTTTAGTAATCGTTTTTTTAGCGCATATTGTTATTGGCTTTTATTATTTTAGAAAAAAGAAAATTTAAAGAGAAAAGAAACGTAATTACAGGGTAAGTTACCCTGTAACAATTATAAATATTGCTAATAATCTAGTTCAGACTTTTCTTAATCTCTATAGCAAGTAACGGATTCCACATGGCTCCTGTCGCACTCATCACAGCATCAGCACCGTTTTTAATGAATTGATGATAATGTTCACTGTTGCTAACTCCACCAACACCTATAATGGTAAATTTTAAATCCATTTGTTGACGATATTTATTAAGGCGACTCACCATATCTAATCCAGCCCAACGTATGGCATCGCCACAAATTCCACCTTCCTTTCTATTTTCTCCTAAAGCTGGCTGACCATTTGCGTTAACAGGTTTAGCTGATAAGGTATTAATAGCACTTAATCCATCAATTATCGATCCGACTTTAGTAAGTAATGAAATAATTTTTTCATCATCCGGAAAATAGGCTAGTTTCAATATAAGTGGACGATCGGGAACTGCATTTTTAATTTCATTTACAATGCGTTCTACTTTATCAACATCAAAACAGAGTAATTTACTCGCTCCTTCATTTGGGCAACTCAAGTTTGCTTCAAGAATTGGGGCATTAGTTTCTCTTACTAATTTAGCGGCTAACGCATAATCTTTTTCAATTTCGCCATGTCCTTGTGTTCCTTGAAAGCTACCAATAACATATTGACCTTGACCAGCGGCTTTTACCGCATCAGCCATATCAGGTTGCCAAACATCGGGAGCAAGAGAAGGAACACCAAACGAATTGGTAATTGATAGCGGTTGAGTATAATTTGTATCTGCTAAGACAGTATCAAGATTACTGGATAATTTACCGTTAGGATGAACAGATAGCACATTCGGCAATGGATGACATTTGTGAAATCTTGTTCTTACAGTTTTATAGACGCATAAGTCAAATCCATACGCAAACGCAGCTTTAATATAATTGGCATTTAGGAGGGGACCGGCAGGCATTCCAAATGGTAAATTAACATCAAGATTGAGAAATTGACTGGTTTGGGTTGCGACATTTTCAACGTGACTTAATTGTGTAAAAAGCCCAAAAGGACCGTTTGCATAATTATCTTCGTAACTGATAGTGGGATCGTAAAACGGCGTTAAAGATTTCATAATATCTCCTGTGATGAGCACTTAAAAAAATTCTGAGGAAAGAGGGGTAAATTTTTGATAAAAAAAATCCTCCATAAAGGAGGATCAATAAATTGAATTAAAAAAGAGTGATACTTAATTTTGGATAATAATTTTTCTTTTTTCACTCTAATCATTCTTAGGT
This sequence comes from Gilliamella sp. B3801, assembly GCF_026536645.1. Lineage (NCBI taxonomy): Bacteria > Pseudomonadati > Pseudomonadota > Gammaproteobacteria > Orbales > Orbaceae > Gilliamella > Gilliamella sp. B3801. Next base: position 56,569 of record NZ_JAFNNR010000002.1, on the reverse strand, counting down.
TCTCTTGGACAAACTTGCATGCATTCTAGCTTAATCTATTCAAACTTCAAGCCAATTATAATGATAAATATGTAACTAAATGAAATAGTTGCAGTGTTTTTTTTTAGATTTTATCGTTGTAATATGACTATCTTGAAAACTGCTTTGCTTACTTAAGCTACAATGTTATTTGTTTAGATAAACAAATAGCACATAATACTTTAAAAAATATATAAAAATTTTTGTCTAAAAAATAATACATCAGTACATTAATAGTCTGTTTCGAAGTGGAGAATGATTATAAGTAATGCTATTATTAACAACAGTTAATAAATCTGAATAAAATAATTAGGTATATAATAATGAAAAAAGAAAATATTTTTAAACCCTTCACTTTACCCAATGGCGTTGAATTAAAAAATAGAATAATGATGGCGCCAATGACGACCTGTTCCGGATTTTATGACGGTTCAGTTACGCATGATTTAATCGAGTATTATCGAGACCGAGCAGGTGAAATTGGAACAATCATCGTTGAGTGCGGGTTTGTCGATAATAAAGGATTAGCGTTTCCTGGTGCAATAGGTTTAGATAACGATGATAAAATTGAAGGATTAGCTAAAATTGCGAAAGCAATTAAAGAAAAGGGATCGAAAGCAGTCATTCAAGTTTATCACGGTGGTCGAATGGTTGAGCCAAAACTCATTGGTGGACAATCTCCTGTTGGACCAAGTGCTATCGCAGCCCCTAGAGTAGGCGCAGCAACACCGATCGCATTAACGGCAGACGAAGTCGACGACATGATCGAAAAATTTGGTCAAGCGGTACGTCGTGCTATTGAAGCCGGTTTCGATGGTGTTGAAATCCACGGTGCTAACACTTATTTAATCCAACAATTTTATTCTCCAAATTCAAATCAACGAACCGATAAATGGGGTGGAAGCCGTGATAATCGCTTGCAATTCCCTTTAGCAATCTTAGATATCACACATAAAATGGTTAAACAGTTTGCAACGCCAGAATTTATTGTTGGTTATCGTTTTTCTCCGGAAGAACTGGAAGTACCGGGTATTCGTTTTGATGACTCCATGTATCTACTTGAAAAGTTAGCAGACAAAGGTCTGGATTATATCCATTTTTCAATGGGCGCGATTTTAAGACCTTCAATTGTAGATACCCAAGATCCAACCCCGTTAATCAATAAATATGTGGCAATGCGATCTGCGACATTAGCTAAAATTCCGGTAGTAGGTGTAGGTAATGTGGTTAATCAAATTGATGTAGAAACGGCGATTGATAATGGTTACGATTTGGTCGCTGTTGGTCGAGCATGCATCGCTTATCCAGACTGGATTAGCCGTATTGAAAAAGGTGAACAACTGGAGCTGACTATCAGTAGTGACAAACGTGAAGAATTGAATATCCCTGAACCTTTATGGCGTTTTTCATTAGTTGAAGCATTAATTCGTGATGCAAGTCTAAATAATAAGAAATTCAAACCTGGTCAATATCAAGAAAAAGTTAATGATGAATCTTATGAATTTCTTATTAATGTCGAATTAGGCAAAGATTTCATTAAAGATATGCAACTTGTGAATGCCAATAAGTTTGATAACCAAGTTTTAGATAATTTTGCAGAAATTAAACAACGAATTATTAATTCAAACAGTCCACATGTGGATGCAATTTCTGGGGCTACATCACAGTGTGAAGCATTCAAAAAAGCCGTTACTAAGGCCATGACACAATCGAATAAAGAAGCCATTATTGCTGAAGGTGGTGATCCAAATGATAAATCTTACGATATTGTTGTTGTGGGAAGCGGGGGAGCAGGGCTGGCTTCTGCAATACGAGCTCATGATTTAGGGGCTAGCGTTGTTGTCGTTGAAAAAATGCCTGTTATTGGCGGAAATACCAATAAAGCGTCTGCTGGTATGAATGCAGCTGAAACTAAATTCCAAAAACTTAAAGGCATTGTTGACAGTAAGGATCTATTCTATAAAGAAACTTTGGCTGGTGGTAAAAATAAAAATAATCCGGAATTACTTCGTTACTTTGTTGAAAATGCCCCCGATGCGATTGATTGGTTAGATGAAAACGGTATTGAACTAAGTGGTATTACGACAACAGGTGGAATGAGTATCGACCGTACACATCGACCAGCAAGTGGTGCAGCTGTTGGCGGATTTTTGATTAGTGGATTGGTAAAAAATCTTAATAAACGTGGTATTGAAGTCATGTTAGATACCAATGTGACTGAAATCGTTACCGAAAATCATAAAGTTGTTGGCGTTAAAGTCGTTGAAGAAGACGGCACAAATTATATCATTAAAGCGAAAGCGGTGGTGATTGCAACGGGCGGATTTAGTGCTAACCGTGAAATGGTTGAAAAATATCGTCCTGACTTAAAAGGTTTTGTGACAACCAACCATAAAGGGGCGACAGGTTCTGGTATCATGATCTTAGAAAAACTTGGGGCTGGCACTGTTGATATGGGCGAAATTCAAATCCATCCAACTGTTGAACAAACTACCTCATATTTGATCTCAGAATCTATACGTGGCGGTGGCGCTATTCTTGTTTCTCAAGAAGGTAAACGTTTTGTTAATGAATTAGATACCCGAGATAAAGTTTCAGCGGATATTATCAAATTACCTGAACACTATTCCTATATTTTATTCGATCAACAAGTTCGTGACGAAAACAAAGCCGTTGAAGAGTATGTTTCTAATGATCTCGTTGTTCAAGCCGATTCAATTACTGAATTAGCTAACAAACTTTCTATTGATGCTAATAATCTGTCAAAAACGATTGAACGTTATAATGAGTTTGTAATTAACAAACAAGATGAGGATTTTGGTCGAACGACGGGAATGCGTCATCCAATTAACACCGCACCATTTTATGCAATTAAAATTGCACCGGGTGTTCACCATACAATGGGAGGTGTAACGATAAACACTGAAACACAAGTATTAGACAATGATAAACATGTGATTAAAGGTGTTTTTGCGGCTGGTGAGGTTGTTGGTGGTGTGCATGGAGCAAATCGCATTGGTGGTAATGCTGTTGCTGATATCATTATTTTTGGTATACAAGCAGGTAAAAAAGCCACAGATTACATTAATAGTTAATTGAACTTTGCTAAAAATGGTAAGTTCTACCTACGACTATTCTCAAACATTGATGGGGATGACGGTAACATTGACGCTATTAGAGCAAAATGAAACCGTCGCAAAACTTGCTTTTGCTACCATTAAATTGCTTGAAGATAAATTGACTGTTAACCGCCCACTTTCGGAGGTTATGTCAATCAATCTTGCAGCAGGCAAACATCCTGTTGAGGTAAGCTTACCTGTATTTTCACTTATTAAACAGGCTTGGCAACTGAGCGTGAATCCCTCAAGTTGTTTTAATATGGCTATCGGCCCTGTCGTCAAACTTTGGAAAATAGGCTTTAAAGGAGATAGTATTCCTGCCGATCATCATATCAAACAACAACTATTATTAACCGATCCATTTGATATAGAATTAAATGATACAACCCATTCTGTTTTTTTAAAAAAAGCAGGAATGGAGATAGATCTTGGTGCTATCGCAAAAGGTTATATCGCCGATGTCATTCAAAATCTGTTACTTGAACATCATATTCACCATGGCATCATAAATTTAGGTGGAAATGTACTAACGTTAGGAGCCTCCCCAATAGAAAAGTCAGGTTGTTGGTGTATAGGGTTAAGAAAACCCTTTTCTTTATCTGATGAGTTAGCAGGTATAATAAAAGTTAAAAATAAATCAGTCGTTACTTCGGGCATTTATGAACGTTATTTTGTGCAAAATAATCGGCTTTATCATCATATTTTCAATCCTTTAACTGGCTATCCTCTTGATAATGAAATTGAAAGCGTTACCGTTATTTCAAATACTTCTCTTGAAGGCGATATTTATTCAACGATTTTTTATGGATTAGGCGTAAATGCCAGTGGTGAATATTTAAAAAAACATCCAGATATTTCAGCCATTTTTTTACTAAAAAATAAAACGATGACACTGATCAATCCGAAAAATTTTAATTTTGATCTAATTGATAAACACTATGAAATAAATCTGCATTAAGAACCAATGACAATGAAATTGCTAAACTTTTATTGTTTTAAGTGAATTAATTACGTTTTTACATTAAAGAAGGAAATTATTATGAACGCAGTGAAAAAAACACCAGTAAAATGGTTACCGCTCATAATTATTGCTGCTATTTCAGCAATATTATGGCTATTTGTTTCGCCTCCACAAGGAATAAGTACAGAAGGTTGGCGAACAAGCATTATTTTTGTGGCAACGATTGCCTGTATTGTTGCAGAAATTATGCCAATTGGCGCAATTGGCTTATTAGCCATTACGGTTTTTGCTATTTTAAGACCATCTGGTGCAGCTAATGCAACTGAGTCTATCAAGATATCATTAAGTGAATTAAATAGTAGCTTAATTTGGTTGATCGTTGTTGCTTTTATGATTGCGCGAGGATTTATTAAAACTGGTTTAAGCAAACGTATTGCTTATTATTTAGTAAAAATTTTAGGTAAAAACACTTTAGGCTTAGCTTATGGTTTATCTGTAACAGATGTGGCATTGGCGCCTGCCATTCCAAGTACGACAGCTCGTGCTGGTGGTGTGATTTATCCAATCGCTGAAGCGTTATCGATTAACTTTAATTCTAATCCGAAGGATGAATCAAGAAATCGAATTGGCACTTTTTTAATGTTAACCATTAGTCATATCAATGATATTACCTCAGCAATGTTTTTGACTGCATTTACCGGTAATTTATTAGCCACTAAATTAGTCACAGAAACATTAGGCGTGACATTGGGATGGGGACAGTGGTTTATTGCAGCTATCGTACCTTGTTTGGTTTCTTTTATTGTGATTCCATTAGTCATTTATTTCTTAACCAATCCAGAGCTTAAAAAGACACCTGATGCGCCAAGATTAGCCGTTGAAGAATTGAAAAAAATGGGACCAATTACCGCTAAAGAAATTATTATGGGTGGGACGGTAATTTTATTATTAGGTCTTTGGATTTTCGGTAAAGACTATTTAGGTATTGATGCAACAACGACTGCTTTTATTGGTTTAACGATTTTAATCTTAACTGGTGTACTAAGCTGGGATGATGTGAAAGGTGAAAAAGCGGCATGGGATACCTTAATTTGGTTTGCGGCTTTATTAATGATAGCAGGACAAGTCAATAAGCTAGGTGTTACAAAATGGCTAGGCGATACTATCGGTAGTGCAGTAAAGGGGCATTTAGGTGATAGTAGCTGGGTATTTGTTATCATTATTTTGTGTGTTGCCTATGTTTATTTACACTATTTCTTTGCTAGTGGCAATGCGCATATTGCGGCGCTATTTCCAGTATTCTTATCTGTAGCAGTGGCACTTCATGTTCCACCAATGATTGCGATATTTGCATTAGTTATTTGTACCAACTATTTTGGTTCCATTACCCAATTTGCCAATGCTCGAAATCCGTTGTTATTTGCTGAAGGTTTTGTTCCAGTCAAAACATGGTGGAAAGTAGGATTTATCTGTAGCGTTGTTAACTTAACCATTGTGTTTACCGTTGGTCTTTTGTGGTGGAAAATGTTGGAATTAGGTTAAGAAATAACGTATCTTAAACACTATTCAACAAAAAAACCGTCAGAAATTGGCGGTTTTTTTATCCTCTAATTATGATAATCTCATAACAACATAATCGATAAACTCCAATCATTAATGGCCTGCCAATATTTTTGTTCCTGCTCTAAATCTAATAAAATCAATTTATTACTTTCCACAAAATTAGTGTCAATTTCGAATGTCATTTTGGTCAATTTGTCTTTAACTAATTTTAATCGAAATGCATTCAAATTAATCTCTGTAGAGCGTTGATTATTGATCAGAATGGAGAGCCTGAGTATTTGTAATAATGAAATAATATGTTTAAATTCAAAAAGGCTAAAATAAGGAAATGCTTCAATATTAATTGATTTTCGATGATAACGAACGAGTGTCGATAACAACAGTTGTTGTTCTTCGTTAAATCCCGGCAAATTGCTGTTTTGCAAAATGTAACTTGAATGTTTATGCACAGACGAAAAATTAATTTTTAATCCTACCTCATGTAAAAGTGCTGCCCAATATAAAATGGATTCCACACAAATAGGAATATCGATTTGTGCTTGCTCTTTCCATTGTAAAAAAAAGTATTTTGCTGTTTTGACAACTTGCATAGCATGACGCTGATCGATATTGTAGTGTTTAGATAAAGATTCGGCGGTTGTTTGACGTATGTCTCGATAATTAGGGCCACCGATTAATTCATACAAAACCCCTTCACGTAAAGCATTAGAACTATACTGCAACGAACTTAATCCCAATGCATTAAATACACCACAAAATATTGCCAGTCCACTCACAAAAACCTGTTTACGCTCATCGGATAGTGAAGGGTAGGTAATATCATCAAATGTTTCAAAGTCTAATACATAACTAACTAAATCATCTAATCTCTTCGGGGTAATAATACCGTCACTCACACCAAGATCTAATAGAATATGATGAATAGATTTAATGGTTCCTGATGTACCAAAAGCAACCGTAATATTCTGTTTTTTGATAGTACTAATCATGGTTTCAATTTGTTGCTCGGCTGCAAGTTTTGCTCGTTGAAATGACTCTTCATCAATCTTTTGTTGTGGAAAAAAACGTTTATTAAAGGTTACGCAGCCCATTGGACGACTAGCGACAATAATAGGTTTAAGGTCATTGCCTTTGCCAATCGCAATTTCAGTTGATCCACCGCCAATATCAATAACAAATTTAGTATCAATTGATGAAGTGGGTTCGGCGGTCATAGTACCTAAATAGACTAAACGGGCTTCTTCTTGACCTGAAATAATTTCTATAGGGTAAGGTAATATTTTAGCTGCAGCCTTCAAAAACTTATGCCTGTTTGATGCAACACGAAGTGTGTAAGTTGCAACAATTCTCACATTTTCCGGAGGAAATCCATTTAAACGTTCAGCAAACAGTTCAAGACACTCTATTCCCCGTTTAATACTCGAGTCACTTAATTGATTATTTTCATCTAATCCAGTCGCCAAATGTATATTCTTTTTATTTTTATAAATTATCTGTGTTGCACCATTAATGATTCGTGCAATAATCATATGAAAACTGTTAGAACCGAGATCGATAACCGCATATTCATTAGATTTCTTCACGTTTAGATATCCTTATTGTTTGGCTTCTAATTGTTTTAAATAATCATAAATAGCATGCTGTGCTCGAATTTTTTTCTTATTACCGCGTTGAACATAATTATTCATGTTCTCTTTATCAATAATTCGTGCTTTGACATTATCATTACATTGGATATTAAAAATATCATGAATAGTTGATTTTAAGATAGGATCAAATATCTTCACACCTACTTCTATGCGGTTATCCAAATTACGTGGCATCCAGTCAGCAGAGGAGATGAAAGTATCTTTTTTACCATCATTTTCAAATATATATACCCGTGCGTGCTCTAAATATTGATCGACGATACTAGTTACATATATATTTTCACTCAAATTGGGAATTTGAGGTTCTAAAACACAGGTTCCTCGAACAATCATTCTAATTTTTACACCTTCGCATGATGCACGGTATAACTGGTCTATCATCTCTTTATCAGTGATCGCATTAAGCTTTAAATAGATGCCTGAAGGTTTTCCTGCTTTGGCATTTTGAATTTCTCTTTCAATAAATTCATGAAAACGCAAACGCGTATTTTGAGGGGAAACAAGCAAATGATTGAATGAAACTGGCTTGAATGGATTTTCAATAAAATTAAACACTTTTATTACTTCGTCTGTAATGGCTGGATCGGCGGTTAATAATGAAAAATCTGTATACACACGAGCAGTTTTTTCGTTGAAATTCCCCGATCCAATATGTGCATATCGAACAATCTTGTTTTCTTCACGACGATCAATTAAAAATAGTTTGGCATGAATTTTGAGTTTGGGTTGTGAATAGATAACTTTGATTCCACTACTAAGTAGTCTTTTTGCCCATTTAATATTTGCTTCCTCATCAAATCGAGCCTGAAGTTCAACCACTACGGTGACTTTTTTACCGTTATTAGCAGCATTAATTGCTGCATGGATAAATCGGGAGTCTTTTGCTACCCGATAGATATTCATACGGATATGGGTTACAGCAGGATCAAATGAAGCTTGTCGCATAATTTCTAATACATGCCCAAACGAGTAGTAAGGGTAATAAAGAAGTACATCACGATCTTTAATCGTCGCAAACGCATTTCTAAACTTTTTAAAGCGATTATAAGCCAAACTCGGTAATCGTTTATTTAAAAGGTTTTTTCCACCAAGATCTGGAAAATTAGCCAGATCTTTAAAATTAGGGTAACGTCCACCTGGCATGGCATCTTGTTCAGTTAATCTTAATTTGCTGATTAATAATTCAAATAATGCTTTAGGCATATCTTTTTGATAAGTAAAACGAACAGGTTGTGCCGTCAATCGCTGCTTCAATCCTTGAGACATTAATTCTAACAAACTGTCTAATTCTGTATTTAATTCATATTCTGCATCTCGATTGATATTGATTGAATATGCATTCAGTTCTGTGGCATCAAAAAAGACTTTGAAGATATCAGATAAACAATAACGAAGGATGTTATCCAAAAAGATAATTGATTTATTTTTGGTTGATACTTCTGACGGCAAAAGTACAAATCGAGGTGCGTTGTCGGTTGGTAACTCAAGCAGGGCATAACTTATCTTTTCATCACAGATAATTTCAACGGCCAAATAAGCATGATCATCTTTTAAAAATTGGATCAGTTCTGTGTGACTATCCAGTAATATTGGGGTAATGTATTGTCTTAAATTCTGTTTATAATAGTTTTTTATCCAATCTTCCTGATAAGATGAAAGTTGTCTCTCATTAATTAAGAAAATTTGATTTCTTGCCATTTCAAGTAATAATTCGTTATACAGTTGATCAAACTGGAGTTCAAGTTGTATGACTTTCTGATTAACTTGCCTTAATAATAACTTTGCGTTAGAAGTAGCGGACTGTCCTTGTTCCTGTTCAATTAATACATATTTTTTCAAATTGGCGTATTGTACTTTATAAAATTCATCGAGATTGCTGGAATAAATGCCTAAAAATCGAACACGCTCAATAAGTGGATTACTTTTGTCTGCTGCTTCTTGTAAAACACGTTGATTAAAAGCAAGCCAACTAAGTTCTTTGGGAAAATACACTTTTTCTTGTAGCATTCTTTATCTCTTAAAATACAATAATGAAATTTAATACAGGATAACTTAACTTAAAAAAAAAGCTAGCATATCGCTAGCTTTTAATTTAAATATATTAAACAATTTTTGCTTTAAAGCAACTTTACCTAAATACGGTGAACTGAAGTGGTATTCGTTGTGCCACTTGGTACTAAAGCACCAGATACCATGACAATAGTATCACCTTGTTGTAAACCACAAATTTTTACAGCTAACTCTTTACCTAAACGGTAAAAATCATCTGTTGAATTAATAGCATCAATTAAAATTGGCTCAACACCTTTTGTTAGGGCTAATTGATTAACCGTTTTTTGACTTGATGATAATGCTAAAATACGCGCTCTAGGGAAATAATGACGGACTTCACGAGCAGATTTACCACTACGAGTTGCAACAACAATTAAAGGCGCACTTAGACGTTCAGCTATTTCTACCGCACCACAACAAACAGCCGCAGTAATACGTAATTTTTCTTCTTTGGCAGTAAGCTCTAAAGAAGCAGGAATGGTAATGTCTGTACGTTTACAGATAGTCGCCATAACATTAACGGTTTCTAATGGGTATTTACCTTTAGCACTTTCGCCTGAAAGCATGACTGCATCAGTTCCGTCAATAATGGCATTTGCCACGTCACCCGCTTCAGCACGAGTAGGGCGTGGGTTTTTAATCATAGAGTCAAGCATTTGAGTTGCAGTAATAACAGGTTTAGAAGCTTTATTACATTTTTGAATCATCATTTTTTGAGCAAAAATAACTTCTTCAACCGCAATTTCCACACCTAAATCACCACGAGCAACCATGATACCGTCAGACGCTTCCAAAATTTCATCAAAATTATCTAATCCTTCTTGGTTTTCAATTTTAGAGATAATTTTAATCTCTTCACCGCCATGAGATTTCAAATGTGCGCGAATATCTTCAACATCTGAGCGTTTACGAATAAATGACGCAGCGATAAAATCAACACCTTGTTCACAACCAAAAATAAGGTCATTTTTATCTTTTTCTGCAAGTGCCGGTAATTTTATTGAAACACCAGGTAAATTAATACCTTTGTTTTCACCTAAATCACCATTATTCAATACGGTACAGATGACTTCGTTGCCTTTTATTTCTTTGACTTCCATCGCAATTAAGCCATCATCAACAAGAACGCGATTACCCACTTTAAGATCTTGAGCAAAACCTTTATATGTTACAGCTACGCGCTCAGCGTTCCCAATGACTGTTTCGTCAGTTGTGAATGTGAATGTTTGACCTGCAACTAGTGAAACGTCATTCCCACCTTCCAATTTAATTGTACGAATTTCAGGACCTTTAGTATCAAGCATAATTGCTGCTTTTAAACCTGTTTCTTGCATGACTTCACGTAGGTTTTTGATACGATTTCCATGTTCTTCATAATCACCATGGGAAAAGTTCAAACGCATTACGTTCATGCCTGCATTTAATAACTTAGCTAGCATTTCTTTTGATTCTGATTTTGGTCCAATAGTACAAACGATTTTTGTCTTTTTCATAATATTATCTACTAGTTGTTAAGGTTGAAGTTTAATTTTAAATAAACTGTTTTTAATTATGTTCACGCAAAAAAAAACCAATGCCCATGCATTGGTATGTAATAAGTTAGCAGTAACCCAAAAAGTTACTTGTATTAACTGCAATCTTTGAAAAATTAAATATTTTCATCAAAAAATATATATCCTTAAAAATCTGTGTTTATTATAGTCTTAACCACACTTTAAATAAAGTTTTTTATCAAAAAAACTAGATTATATTTGACGAAAACAAAAGAAGAATCATCCTAATTAACGAATACAAATGGCAAGATGTTCTTAACGACATTCATTGCTATTACATCAGATCTTTAAGTTGATAAATGAGTTCATTGCTTTCATTTTTCAATGTCAATTGATCTTTGTTCAAGCTGACTTTTGCACCTTCTGTAATCATTTGGGTAATAATGCCATCTAACTTATCTAATTGTTCATCATTACAAAGCATCTTTGTCATACCAACGCCTGCACCTTTGATTGTTTCATTTTCTAAGGTAACTTTTGCGACAAATCGGTTACACATTTTTCCAGTAATATTCATATTTTCGCCAAACTCAAGTTCTGCAGCTTTATCTGAAGAAACATCTTGTCCATTCGCTTTTACCAATACAAAATGGTGATGTAACAAATCTTCAGCTTTAATTTTATTTGATTCTCCACATCCAGTTACTACTAAAGCTCCTGCAAATAATGATGTTAATAGTAATGTCTTTTTCATCTTAACTCCTAATGATAGTTTAAATTTGTTATAATAGATTTAATTAAAATTACTTACAAATATTTTACTCTTTATGTTATCTCAACAGCAAATTAAATTTCTAGAATCAATGTCTTTCTTAGACAAGCATAAAATATTGAAGCTTGCTAAGAATAATCAAGATCTAGCAAAAATCAATTTAGCGGTAACTCAAGCTGTTTCACATTATCAAGCAAGATTGACGTCTTTACCTGCACAGATTGAATATCCGTCTAATTTACCTGTGGCTGAAAAAAAATCAGAAATTTACCATGCGATTCAGCAGCACCAAGTGGTAATTATTGCAGGTGAAACTGGTTCCGGTAAAACAACACAAATTCCTAAAATCTGTCTAGAATTAGGTTTAGGTGTAAAAGGATATATTGGACATACCCAACCAAGGCGGCTTGCAGCCCGTTCTGTCGCTAATCGCATAGCGGAAGAGTTAAATACCGAAATAGGGCAGTTAGTCGGTTATAAAGTCAGATTTTCTGATCAGGTTAGTGATACCACATTGATAAAATTAATGACTGATGGCATTTTGCTGGCTGAAATTCAAAAAGATAAACTTTTATTGCAATACGATACTATCATTATCGATGAAGCTCATGAACGTAGTCTTAATATTGATTTTATTTTGGGATATCTGAAACAATTGTTACCTAAACGCCCTGATTTGAAAGTGATCATAACGTCTGCAACCATTGATGTTGAGCGATTTTCTAACCATTTTAATCATGCGCCTATTATAGAAGTATCTGGAAGAACCTATCCTGTCGAGGTACGATATCGTCCGCCAATATATGATAACGAAGATGATAAAGAGATTAACAAAAATAGTGATTTTCAACCTATCATTGATGCAATTGATGAGTTATCAAAAGAGAGTTCAGATGATATTTTAATATTTTTAACTGGTGAGCGAGAAATACGTGATTTAGCCGATACACTAAACAAGCTTGAATTACGTCATACCGATATATTACCGTTATACGCTAGGTTATCTGCTTCCGAGCAAAACCGTATTTTTCAACCACATTCTAAACGACGCATTGTGCTTGCTACCAATGTAGCGGAAACTTCATTAACCGTACCCGGAATTAAATATGTCATCGATCCTGGACTGGCCAGAATAAGTCGCTACAGTTATCGAACTAAAGTTCAACGTTTACCGATTGAACCCATATCGCAGGCTTCAGCTAATCAACGAAAAGGTCGATGTGGACGTACTTCAGATGGTATTTGTATTCGTCTTTATGATGAACAAGATTTTTTATCTCGCCCTGAATTTACCGACCCTGAAATCTTACGTACAAATCTTGCTTCTGTCATATTACAAATGACATCGTTAGGTTTGGGTGATATAGCTGCTTTTCCTTTTGTCGAGGCTCCCGATTCAAAATATATTCGTGATGGAATTCGTTTATTAGAAGAACTTGGTGCCATATTCACTAAGCATCATCAATATCATTTAACTCAAATAGGCAAAATTTTGGCACAATTACCGATTGATCCTAGATTAGCCAGAATGTTAGTTGAAGCAAGACGATTAGGTTGCACTAAAGAAGTTATGATAGTAACCGCAGCGTTGTCAATTCAAGACCCAAGAGAACGCCCTTTTGATAAACAACAGGCTTCAGATGAGAAGCACAAACGTTTTGCAGATAAAGATTCAGATTTTATTTCTTTTATTAATTTATGGAATTATATTCAAGAGCAACAAACCCTGTTATCGGGTAATCAGTTTAGAAAGTTATGCCCGAAAGAGTATTTGAATTATCTCCGCATTCGTGAATGGCAAGACGTCTATACTCAAATTCGTCAGACCATTAAACAATTATCTTTTCCAATCAATAGTCAACCCGCAGATTATCGATCATTACATGTGGCTTTATTAAGTGGTCTACTTTCACATATTGGTTTAAAAGAGATTGAAAGAAACGAATACCTTGGTGCTCGAAATATCAAGTTTGCCATTTTTCCAAATTCAGTGTTATTTAAAACTCAACCTAAATGGTGCGTTGCCAGTGAGCTTGTTGAAACCAGCCGACTATGGGGGAGAACAGTAGCTAAAATTGATGCAGAATGGATTGAACCCATAGCTAAACATTTAGTGAAATACAGCTATAGTGAACCTAGGTGGTCAAAAAAACAGGGCACTACAATTGCAAATGAAAAAGTGACATTATTTGGATTGCCTATAGTCCAAAATCGAATTGTAAATTACAGCCAGATAGATCCTGTGTTATCCCGTCACTTTTTTATAAGACATGCTTTGGTAGAAGGGGATTGGATTACTAATCATAAATTTTATAAACTAAACCAAAAGTTGATTAATGAAGTCGAAGATCTTGAACACAAATCCCGTCGTCAAGACATTTTAATCGATGATGATCAGTTATTTGATTTCTATGATCAGCGTATTGATAAATCAATTGTTTCAGTTAAACATTTTGACAATTGGTGGAAGCAAAAGCAAAAAAATTCACCTGATTTTCTCAATTTTGAAAAACAGATGTTAATTAACCAATCAGCACAATTGATTGATTTAACTCAGTTCCCTGATTATTGGTATCAAGATCAATTCAAACTGCCTCTTAATTATGAGTTTGATTTAGGTAATAACCGTGACGGTGTCACTGTTAGAATTCCTATTGATATATTGAATCAAATCAAAAATGATGGATTTGACTGGCAAGTACCCGGTTTTAGAAAAGAATTGATAGTATCCCTTATTAAATCATTACCTAAGTCTTTACGGCGCAGTTTGGTTCCTGCACCTAATTATGCTGAAGCATTCTTAAGTAGAGTAACATCGATCAAACATCCGTTACTTGAAACATTAGAGCATGAATTTCGAAAAATGACGGGGGTTCAAATTACTCATGAGGATTGGCAGTGGGATCAAGTTCCAAATTATTTAAGAATTACCTTTAGTATTATAGATAATCAAGGTAATGAAATTGCTCATGGCAAAGATCTTAATCTTTTAAAAGAGCAATTAAAAGCTAAAATACAATCAGCATTATCCTCATTGACTACTAAAAAATCAGCAAATCCAATTGAGTTAAATAACCTAACCGATTGGACATTTGGTACCCTACCGGCTATTTATGAAGAAAAACAAAAAAATTACACAGTCAAAGCATATCCAGCCATTGTAGATGATCATAAATCAGTCAGTATTAAGTTAGTCGATAATCAAATCGAGCAACAGCGATTAACTAAACTTGGTTTAAGACGTCTTCTCATGATAAATATTCCTTCACCAATCAAATATTTACATGAAAAGTTACCGAATAAATCTAAATTAGGTCTCTATTTTAACTCATTTGGTACTGTACTCGATCTTATTGATGATTGTATAGCCTGTGGCATTGACTATTTGATTGGAAAGAATAATAAACTTATTCAAACTGCTGAGCAGTATCAACAATTACTTGAATATACAAAAGCGAATATTAACCAAGTTGTGGTTGATATAGCCAAACAAGTAGAAGCCATCTTAACACTTCATTTTAATATTAATAAAAGGTTGAAAGGGCGTGTCGATTTATCTTTAGCTTTTGCCTTATCTGATATTAAAAATCAGCTTAATCATTTAGTTTATAAGGGGTTTGTTGCACAATCAGGTTACCACAGATTGAATGATATCTATCGATATTTATCCGCAATTGAAAAGCGAATTGAAAAATTAATGCTTAATACGGCAAAAGATAGACAATCAATGAATATTATTGAAGAAATTCAGAATTATTATCATCACTTTTTAAGTAACCTTCCAAAAAATCAGAAATTAGATAATCGTGTTCTTGAAATACGCTGGATGATAGAAGAGTTAAGAGTTAACTTATTTGCACAGCAGATGGGCACTCCTTATCCAATATCAGCTAAAAGAATTAAACAACAAATTGAGTTGATAAAATCAGAATTATAACAAATTAACCTAATAGAGAAGGGCGCTAATGCGCCCAAATTAAAGATTAACGATATAAGTCAACAAACACGGTAATATTAGGGCCATTTGTATCTTGTGCAATTCTAGCAATATGATAATACTTGGCACCAGCTTCTATCGCTCTTTTACCTGCTTGATATGAAATTTCCTGATCTGTGACATAATAGCCACGGAATTTTATTGTATTGAAAGGAACCATTTTAGCTGCTGTTCCATCATTTAATTCTTGAATTTTACGACCATCCGAAAGAGTGACAGTGTAACGATTCACACGCTGTGGTTCGCTTATGACTTCAGGTTTTTCTGAAGTAGAAGTATTAGTTTGTGCTGTTGTAATAGTCGTTGCAGTCGAATTAGTAGAAGAAGCTGTATCGATAACTTTGACTTTGTTATTAAATTTATCAGCATAAAACTTTTCATTAAATGCAGATGGTGAATAATACCCCGGTCTTTCAACCTGCATTGCGGCTTCGCCACCTTGGGCTAAAGCTAATTGTCCTGCTTCGGAATCATAAGGGATTGCATTTTCAGGTTGAAGTTTACGTTCTGGTGCATCTTTCTTAAATAAATAGGCAACAACCTGCAAATTACTTCCTAATTCTGAACGATTATCAATATAGTAAGCATAAGCACCTTTGTTTAAAGCTTCTTTTGCAATTGATTGATTAATATCATATTCACTTGGGAAATAACCACGAATACGAACAATATCATAAGGTTCTAGGCGAATAGCTTTAGATTTAGGGTATTCGTAGACTCCACCAAATTGGCGAAAGTTGTCAGTTTTCTCTTCGGCTTTAGGTGCATTAGCTTTGTACAATTTAGCATAAACAATACGCAAAGTATCATTAGAAGGGCTGATATTTGTCGTTGTAATATAGAAAGACGCAGCACCTTCTTTGTCTGCTGCTTTAGACATAGCCAACACATAATCGCTATCAGTATAAAATGCACCTCGAACAGAAATTTGTTTGAAAGACTGCAAGTTGCTTGCTTGTTCTTCAGTTAACTGCTGAGCCGCATAAGAATACATAGGAACAAATGTAACCATAGCAGCAATAAGTGTTTTCTTTAAACTCGTCATATTCTATAAACCTTACAATTTTTAAATCGTATATTAAATATTTGTTATTTTAACATAAAAAAATCAGTTACCTAAACTTATTAGCGCATTTAAATTTTTAATGAAAATATATCTGCCTTTAACGTGTAAAATATCTTGTTCTTGTAGTTTCGACAAAATTCGGCTTACGGTTTCAATCGTTAAACCTAAATAATTTGCTATATCACTACGGCTCATAGATAACTTTATGTTTAGTGATGTGTGACCACGATTTTCATATCTTCTATAAAGAGAATATATAAAATAGGCTAGGCGTTCATCAGCCTTTTTCTGAGAATAACATAAAATTAATTTTTGATAGTTATAAATGTCATTACTTAATAACCTAAATATCATGCTTCTGACACAAGCATTTGATTCAACTAAAGACATTAGTTCTTCATAACGCAATTCACAAGCTAAAGTATTAGTAAGCGCTTTAATGTTGTTATTATATATTTTAGTTGATATAGAATCCAGTCCAACAATATCACCAGGTAGATAAAAGCCATTAATCTGTTCTTTATTGTCTGATGTTGTCACATAGGTTTTTACAGCACCAGAATGAATAATAAAAAACCGATTAAAATCAGTGCTCTTGGATACTATGAGTTCATCTTTAGCATAAGTCTTTTTACGTTCCAAAACATTATTTAAAGTATTATTTAATAACATTGGTAGACATAAAGAACCTATACTGCATAATTCGCAAGGAACTGAATAACTTTTTGATCGTATATTCTTATTGGTAGTTTGCATAATAAATTAATCATTAATCCAAGTTCAGTTCTAGCCAAGAGTAACATATTTTTATGATAAAACAACAATTGGCCAATTCATATAGTTTAAATTATTAATCAACAAAACGTTCATTTAGTTTAAATTAACAGAAGGCAAGCATTAAAATAAGCATAATTATGAAAAGTATTAATAGGTGTTAGCAATTATATACTAAAGATAATCGATTTTATATTATGATATTGACTATCACTCTAAAAGGTTAAATTACGGTTTGATCTGATAGTTATAGAACTTTTAATCAATTTTGAATTGAAAGTAGGGTTTAGCAAAACGGAGATATAACTGAAAATTATTTTAAGTTCGTAATAATGATTGTATTTAACATAATATACATTATCCAAATCTTATCCAATTGATTAAAAACAATAAAAATCTAAAATATTTTTTCATTCATATGGCTATAATGTTCATAGAGAATAGGGCGTTATATAAGATTTATAAGTAGAAAATTAAATCTAGTTCAATGATTTATAATTACGAATTCAAGTTAATTTTTTAAAGCTCACTTATTAATAATAATTATTAATTTATTATAGAATACCCAACTGGCTAAATACAATCCGTTAAATCATAAAAAATAAGCCTTTATGTTTACCGTCAAAAAAGACAAGTACAATAAATATCATGATAACAGCCAAAATAATTCTAAATTTTCTTTTTTTAAAAAGTTTTTCAATCGTGTTATTTAGATAAGTTCTATCAACATAACTCATACATAATATCAAAATAACCAATAAAACAGCTATTGGAACAGCTAAAACCATATCATTATTAATTGTCATATTTTTGTTTAACTCATTATCTATATCTAACTATAAATGCAATTACCCGGAATCCTTTTTCTTAAAAATAATTGAAACGGTTATCGTAAAATCACTGTCAAAATTACCAAACCATAACACGATTTAATCCTAATCCTAAATAATAATGTAACATTTATTATCTAGAACGCATAACAAAATTTATACAGATATGTTTTCACATTATTGGGGATTATCAAACTATGAACGATTAAATGAATTACATGATGAATTTTTAAATTTAGATAAAAAACTGGCGGTTAATGCGATGGATTTTGAAACTATTAGCGAACAATTAATAAGGTGTGGCGTAGTAGAAACCACACGTTCAGCAAATACTACTGCAATGTATGCGATTCAATGGGCACACGGTCAAACATTTGATTTTAACAAATCACAGGTTCGAATACACAGAGCACGTTTGAGAAAAATCGGCATCGACATTGCACAGCGTTGCAATCTGGCAAAATTCAGCCCGATTTCAGTTCGAGAAATTCGACAGGTTACGGTATCTGATTGTCCAATTCCTGATTGGTACAAAATGCCACAGATATTTAAATTAGCGTCATAAATTGGTTAGCTGAATGATGAAAATTCACGTACGTTTATCGTGGTGCGGATAATGTATATTATGTTAAATAATATTTATTGTTTAGGAATCCATAAATTCTGTTATTTTATCTAATGATAATACTGTTTATTGCCTTACTGCGTTATAACCTATTTCTAATTAACATCAACATTCATACTTTAGCATTTAATATTTTTTGCCAAAATTTCTAAAGTTGAATGTTTATTTGACACCAAAAATTATTTGAAATAAATGTATTGAAATTTGAATGAACCAAAACCAAAGCATTTTTATTTAGATATGAAAATAATTTCGCTTCCTGACAATGGCATTTTTAAAACATGATTTTTAATTTTACCCCAAACTTGCATTTCACACGCTTTACAGTTAAATTTCAAAATGAGCTCTTCATTATTATTTTGTATTAACTTCATTGGTGTGACTTTTGTTTTGACACCTTGAATACCTTTAGCTTGTTTTGGACATAAATTGAACGCAAATCGCAAACAGTGTTTTGTTATCATCAAAGGAACATCATCTTTAATTTCATGAGCTTCATATGCGCTTTCTATTAATTGAACACCATGTTGTTTATAAAACTCACGGGCTTTATGATTATACACATTAGCTAAATAAGTTAATTGATTATCGGGGTAAATTGGTTTTGGATTAGTTTCAGGCTTACGCTTATTGGTTTGGTAGCTTGCTAACCTTGCTGAAGTTAATTTTTCAATAATGTCTCGTCTGAATTGATTAAGTTGACTGCTGGGAATAAAATAAATTATCGATAAATCGATAATAAGCTCAGACAAATAATAAATAGTTTGCCCAAGTTTAGATAGATTATCTTGAATATTTTTTAACGCTTTATCAGTTTGATTCGCCAAATCAAATTGACCAATCAGATCTAATTCGACACAAATACCCTCCTCACTTTTGGCTATCAACTGAATTCCATTATCGATATTAGACAACACAAACGAAACACCAATACGACGATCGCTTGAATCTTTGAGTAAGTTTTGTTGCCATAAATGATCTAAATTACGATTAACAATAAAAGGCAATTTGATGGTATTAAGCGATTTAGGAATTTCATTTGGATAAACCCGATATTGATTAGCACCTAATTTATCGACTTTATCTGCTCGAAATCCAAACACTTCTCGTTTAATGAGGACATTTAGACCATCACCATTAGTTAACATTTTTTCAGATTTAATATCAATATACTGAGCGGTTACATTAGTTATTTCACCAATTTGTAATCCAATAAATTTTGGCGACTCAAAAGCACCAATGTCAGGTTTTCGACCAGTAACAAAATAATCTGTATTACCACGGTTAAATGTTCGTTTGGGATCTGGTGTAAAAAAGTATTCTGTTTTGCCACTAGAAGCAGCCGTTAAATTCGATGAATTTGAAAGGATGTTATCCAATTTTTGTCGATAATGTGCAGTAATATTTTTTACATAAGTTAAATCTTTATAACGCCCTTCTATCTTAAACGATCTTACACCAGCTTGGATTAGCGATTCTAAATTATCTGATTGATAATTGTCTTTCATCGATAACAAATGCTTTTCGTAAGCAACAACACGTCCTTGATCATCTTTTAAAGTAAAAGGCAATCGGCAAGCCTGTGAGCAATCTCCACGATTAGCACTACGCCCAGTTTGCGCATGTGAAATATAGCATTGCCCGGAAAAAGCGACACATAACGCACCATGAATAAAAAACTCTATTTTTGCATCTATTTGCTTAAAAATAGTCGTAATTTCATTTAAGTTTAATTCACGTGCTAAGACAATTTGCGAAAAACCAACATCGGATAAAAACTTTGCCTTTTCTGGTGTTCGAATATCCATCTGAGTACTGGCATGTAAATCGATGGGTGGAATATCTAAATTTAAAATACCCATATCTTGCACGATTAACGCATCAACGCCAGCATGATAGAATTGCCAAATTAATTGTCTTGCAGATTCTAATTCATTATCATGAAGAATCGTATTTAACGTAACAAAAACTTTAGCGTAATAACGATGTGCAAATTCAACTAATTTTGCAATATCACTAACCGAATTTCCTGCATTATGACGAGCGCCAAAACTAGGTCCGCCTATATATACCGCATCTGCACCATGTAAAATTGCCTGCATTGCAATTTCAATATTTTTTGCAGGGCTTAGTAATTCTAATCGGTTTTTATTCTGATATTGATCCATTTGTGACATCGTTTATTCTCAAAAATACTTATAATTTTTAGTGTTCTATTTTATTGACAAGCGTTATAGTGAATTCACTTAGACTTGTCAATAATAACGGGTTAATACTTTTATTTAATAAAATATTATTTTGTGATCTCTATTTAAAATAATTTCGTGCTTTTAAAGCCGCTATACGTTTGTCTAATGGCGGATGAGACATAAATAGTTCTGAAATTTTAATTTTTTTCGCACCATTTATACAAAATGCCATTATTGATGAATCTTCTTTAGGTTCGTAACTTGTTTTTAGCTTTTCTAATGCAGCAATCATTTTATTTGCACCTACCAATTTTGCCGAACCAGCATCAGCATGAAATTCACGGTGACGTGAAAACCACATAGTAATAATACTTGCCAAAATACCAAAAATGGTTTCAAAGACCATAACAATTAGATAATAAATCATTTGGGATGATCCTCGATTACGTTCATCCATGGCTTGAGTTGCCAATGAAGTTAATAGTCTGGATATAAAAATAACAAATGTATTAATTACACCCTGTAATAAAGTCATTGTAACCATATCTCCATTAGCAATGTGACTCATTTCGTGAGCAATGACAGCTTCTGCTTCATCTTGTGACATCGTACTTAATAAACCAGAGCTAACGGCAACCAATGAACTATTTTTACTTGCTCCTGTAGCAAATGCATTCATATCATTAGCTTCATAAATAGCCACATCTGGCATTTTTAAACCAAGCTGTTCAGCTTGATGATGAACAATATTTAATAACCATTGTTCTTGAGCATTGGCCGCACGTTTAATCAGTTTTCCTTTAACCGATTTTAATGCTATTGTTTTAGAGAATAAAAGAGATATATATGAACCACCAAAGCCAAATATACCTGCAAAAAACAATAATCCTAAAGTACTGTGAGCATCTACCCCCAATATACTTAGGATAATACCAAAGACAAACATTACTGCTAAGTTAGTCAGTATAAATAGCCCTACTCGCATCATAAATCTACTCCATATTGTTTTTAGCTTTTAATAAAAAGCCTAGAAAATTGCCTATTATATTAATTCAACAAAAATACTTCTTTCTATTAGATAGGATGGCTATATGTTGTTATATAGAATGATCAGTTAGTTAGTTTTGTTTTTGAAAAGATTAAAGCATTGCAGATAGTTTGGAGGAGACCCTATCAGCCACATCCCACACACATATTTTTTACTTTGGCTGCTTCCTTCCGGACCTGACCTGATGAGCAAAGAAATGTTGCAAGAGGACCCATAGAGCCTCCATTGAGGAGGTCGTATTATGCTTGAATCAATTAATTAATACAAACATTTTTTTAATAAAAAAAATTGAACGACCTTTCTTTAATCAATCAAAAAAAGGTCGTTTAATTATCACACGAATACTTACCTAACTTTTAAAGCGTTAGGTTTTTTTCTACGCGATCTCTAAATTTAATTCCTGGTCTAAAGGTAACAACCCGACGAGCAGAGATATCTACACTTTCACCCGTTTTTGGATTTCGACCCGGTCGTGAATTTTTATCACGAATAGTGAAATTACCAAACCCAGATAATTTAACAGGTTCCCCTTTTTCTAAAGCCACTCGTATCTCTTCAAAAAAAAGTTCAACAAGGACTTTAGCTTCTTGACGATCAATATTAAATTTATCGGCAAGACGATCTGCAATATCAGCTTTAGTTAATGTCATAATTATTATTCTCTTAATAGGGCTTTGAAACGAATTTGTAAAGCAGTAACACACCTGCTTACAATGTTTGTTATATCTTCTTCTTCAAGTGTACGTGATTTGTCTTGTAAAATCAAACTGATAGCAAGGCTTTTTTCATCATCCTTAATGTTATCGCCTTGATAAACATCAAACAGATTAACTTTGATAAGTTGCTCACCACCAGCCTTTTTACACTCAGAAATAATATCTGCTGCTGGAATTGTATTTGAAACGACAATAGCAATATCTCGTTTATTTGACGGATATTTTGATACGTCCTGAGCCGACGGTACCTTTTTGTTATTAATTTTAGCTAAATTTATTTCAAAAACAAGCGTTTTACCATTTAAAGATAATTTTTTTTCAATTTCTGGATGCAAAACACCTAAATAACCAATAATTTCATCATTTACAAAAATAGCGGCACTTTGTCCAGGATGTAAAGCAGACAAATTAGATTTTTCATAGCGTACGTCTTGAGCACATCCTAGAATCGAAAATATTGACTCAATATCCCCTTTTAGATCATAAAAATCAACAGCTTTTTTAGGTAATGTCCAATGTTCTTCATATAAATTACCCGTAATTACACCCGATAACATTTGTTCCTGACGAACACCAAATTCACTTTTATCGTCTGGAATAAAGCGTAAGCCAGTTTCAAACAATCTAATTCTTGATTGTTGTCGGTTTTGATTATATAACACTGCGCCTAATAATCCAGTCCATAATGATAAACGCATAACTGACATTTCACTTGAAATAGGATTAGGTAAGTGAATTTGGTTTAAATCAGGATGCAAAATTTGTTGTACTTTTGGATCAACAAAACTGTAAGTTACAGCTTCTTGATAACCTTTATCAACTAATAAATCTTTGATTCTAGCTAATGAAATTTGACCTTCTGGTTTTGGCTGCATGACAGACTCAATGTTTAAGTTGGCGTTTGGAATATTGTTATATCCATAAATACGCGCCACTTCCTCAACGAGATCTTCTTCTATCTGTATATCAAAACGCCAACTTGGTGCTTCAACTGACCAAATTTCATTTTTATAATTAACTTTACATCCAAGTCTTTCTAAAATATCAGTTATTTTTTGTGTATCAATTGTATAACCAATTATGCTATCAATTTTATTACGGCGTAGTTGTATGTTAGCTGATTTTGGCAATTCAGTTGAACTGGTTTTGTCAACAATCGGTCCGACCTCACCGCCACAAATATCGAGGATAAGTTGTGTTGCTCTTTCCATTGCAATGCTTTGTAAAGCTGGATCAACTCCTCTTTCATACCGATGAGACGCTTCAGTATGCAGACCATATTCACGAGCTTTCCCGGTAATAGCTAATGGTGCAAAGAAGGCCGATTCAAGAAAAATATCTTTCGTCGATTGAGTCACACCAGATTTTTCTCCGCCCATAATACCGGCTAAGGCAAGTATTTTATCATGATCCGCAATAACTAAAGTTTGATCATTCAATTCAGTTTCATTGCCATTAAGTAAAACAACTTTTTCACTTTTTCGAGCATATCTCACAATAATGCCCTTTTCTATTTCGGCAAGATCAAATGCATGCATTGGATGACCAAGCTCTAACAAAACAAAATTTGTTATATCGACAACCGCATCAATAGACCGTATTCCACCACGACGTAATTTTTCTTTCATCCAAAGTGGGGTTATTGCGTTTACATTGATATTTTTGATAACACGCCCTAAATAACGAGGCGCAGCTTTAGGCTCATCAATTTGGATTGATAATGTATCTGAAATTGTTGCAGGCACGCTTTCAACTTGAAGTGATTTCATTGGAATATTGTTCACTGCTGAAATATCACGAGCGACACCAATGATTCCAAAACAATCAGCTCTATTTGGCGTTACACTGATGTCAATTGAAACATCGTTAAGATTCAGGTATTCACGAATATCTTGCCCTAAAGGAGCATCATCAGGTAATTCAATTATGCCATTATGCTCGTCCGTTATACCAAGTTCTGAATAAGAGCAGAGCATCCCTTCTGATGGTTCACCTCGCAATTTTGCGGCTTTAATTTTAAAATCACCGGGTAAAATTGCACCAACAGTTGCACAAGCAACAGTTAATCCTTGACGACAATTTGGTGCACCACAAACAATATCGAGTAATTCTGGTTTTCCAATATCTACTTTGGTAACTCTTAGCTTATCTGCATTTGGATGTTGCTTACATTCAACAACTTTCCCGACAACAACTCCCGAAAAGTTACCTGCCACTACCTCAACATCATCAACTTCTAAGCCTGCCATGGTTAATTGATCGGCTAAGGTATCGCTACTTATTTCTGGATTGATCCATTCACGTAGCCAACTTTCACTAAATTTCATGTTTTGATCTCCAGAATTAATTAAATTGCTTTAAAAAACGTAAGTCATTCTCAAAGAAAGAACGTAAATCAGTGACACCGTAACGTAACATGGTTAATCTTTCGATTCCCATACCAAAGGCAAAACCACTATATACGTCTGGATCGATACCTACATTTCGTAATACATTAGGATGTACCATTCCGCACCCTAATACTTCTAACCATTTACCATTTTTAGCTTTAATATCAACTTCGGCAGAAGGTTCGGTAAACGGAAAATAAGCGGGTCTAAAACGAATTTCCATATCATCTTCAAAAAAGCAGTGAAGAAAATCATGTAATAGCCCTTTCAAATGAGTAAAACTAATATTTTTATCAACTAATAGCCCTTCCATTTGGTGGAACATTGGTGTATGAGTTTGATCGTAATCATTACGATAAGTTCTGCCCGGTGCAATAATTCGAATTGGTGGTTTTTGATTTTCCATGGTACGAATCTGTACGGTAGAAGTTTGAGTACGTAATAAACGTTTAGCATCAAACCAAAAAGTATCATGATCTGCTCTAGCAGGATGATGAGCAGGGATATTTAATGCATCAAAATTATGATAATCATCTTCAATTTCTGGACCTGTTTCAACAACAAACCCGAGTTCGCCAAAAAACTCAACTAAACGATGAATCGTTTTGGTGACAGGATGTAGGCCACCGAGTTCAAGTGTTTTACCTGGTAAAGTGATATCAATTGTTTCATTGGCAAGCTTCGCATCAAGAGCTTGACGCTCTAAGAAACTTCGCTTTTGATTTAATAATTCGACAACTTCTTGTTTAGCATCATTAATTTTTTGACCTACAGCTGGTCGCTCTTCCGCAGGAACATCACGTAATGAAGCCATTTGTAACGTAAAATAGCCTTTTTTACCAAAATATTCCACTCGGATCTGTTCGATCATATTAATGTCATCAGCACTTTCAATAGCGGATTTGGCATTGCTTACCAGTTCAACTAATTGAGACATAAAATTCTCCTGCTTATTGTTCATTACATAAAAAAAGCCTCTTTCTGAGGCTTTTATAATTATCTTTCGTTTTTCATTTGCCTCACGAATGCATATCGTCATTAAAGCTAAAAAAGAAACGAAAAATAATTAATATCATCATTAATTCACTTTGTTAAAATAACTATTGCTATCCATAACGATAAAAGCCGAGATAACTCGGCTCTTATAAAGCAATTATAGTGCAGCTTTTGCTTTTTCGACTAATGCAGCAAATGCATTTTTGTCGAATACAGCAATATCAGCAAGAATCTTACGATCGATTTCAATTGATGCTTTCTTTAATCCATTGATGAAACGGCTATAAGAAAGACCACATTGACGAGCTGCGGCATTGATACGTACAATCCATAATTGACGGAATTGACGTTTACGTTGACGACGGTCACGATAAGCATATTGTCCAGCTTTGATTACAGCTTGGAAAGCAACACGATATACACGTGAACGAGCTCCGTAATACCCTTTTGCTTGTTTTAAAATTTTCTTGTGACGTGCACGAGCAATAACACCACGTTTAACACGAGCCATAAATAATATCCTCTAAATAATTAACCAATAAATTAAGCGTATGGAACACACGCTACAACTAAACCTAAATCACCTTTTGACACAGTTGTCAAACCACGTAAATGACGTTTACGTTTGGTTGATTTTTTAGTTAGGATATGACTCTTGTTAGCTTGCTTATGCTTGAAGCCACCAGAAGCTGTTTTTTTAAAGCGCTTTGCTGCGCCTTTTACTGTTTTAATTTTAGGCATTTTACTAATTCCTACTTCGCATTGTTAATGACAATGAAAAAATGGTGTAATTCTCAATAAAATTAAGAATTAGCTTGATGAACCATTATTTCTTCTTCGGCGCAAGCACCATGATCATTTGACGACCTTCAATCTTAGTTGGATAAGATTCAATCGTTGCCAAATCAGCTAAGTCTTCTTTAATGCGATCAAGCATTTCAGTCCCTAACTGCTGGTGAGCCATTTCACGTCCACGGAAACGTAGCGTGACTTTAGCTTTATCGCCATCTTCAAGAAAGCGTATCAGGCTGCGGAGTTTTACCTGATAGTCGCCTTCGTCTGTACCAGGTCGGAATTTAATTTCCTTAACCTGAACAACCTTTTGCTTCTTCTTCTGTTCTTTTGTTGCTTTACTTTTTTCATAGAGGAACTTGCCATAATCCATAATTCGACAAACAGGTGGTTCTGCATTAGGGCTTATTTCAACTAAATCTAAAGCAGCTTCTTCAGCTTGTTTTAAAGCTTCATCCAAGCTAACAATACCGAGCTGTTCACTATCGACGCCGGTTAATCTCACCTCGCGAGCAGTAATTTCATCATTGATTTTATGCGCACGTGTTGACTGAATTCGTTTACTGACTTTAATATCTCATTCCTCCAAATTAATTTATCTTTAATTCATCTGTTCTAATGAACGACTATGAATTTCGTTAAGCAACAATTCTATAACATGTTTCACTTCAAAGCTACCAAGATCTTTACCTTGACGCGTTCGAACTGATATTTTACCTGATTCCATCTCTTTGTCACCACAGACAAACATATAAGGAACACGTTTTAGAGTATGCTCGCGGATTTTAAACCCAATTTTCTCATTTCTCAAGTCTGCTTTTGCTCTAATTCCAACTTTTTGCAGTTTCTCGGTCAATTGTTTAGCATATTCAGCTTGATTATCGGTAATATTGATAACTGCAACTTGCAATGGTGCTAACCAAGTAGGGAAGAATCCCGCACAGTTTTCTGTCAAAATTCCCATGAAACGTTCCATTGATCCTAAAATTGCGCGGTGAATCATGACAGGAACATGACGCTCATTATCTTCACCCACGTAAGTTGCATCTAAACGCTCTGGTAACATAAAGTCAAGTTGAACTGTTCCGCATTGCCAAGCTCGACCTAAACAATCGTGTAAAGTAAATTCGATTTTTGGTCCGTAGAAAGCACCTTCACCCGGTAAATATTCAAACTCTATACCATTTTCAGTTAAACACTCAGCCAAGTCTTTTTCTGCTAAATCCCATGTTTCATCTTTACCAATTCGTTTTTCCGGACGAGTTGATAATTTTACAGTTATGTCTGTAAAGCCAAAAGTACTATAAGTATCATAAACCATTTTGATACAGCTATTTACTTCACTACGAATTTGACTTTCTGTACAAAATATATGGGCATCATCTTGGGTAAAACCACGAACACGCATTAAACCATGTAAAGATCCAGAAGGTTCATTACGATGACAGCTACCAAATTCAGCCATACGTAATGGTAAATCACGATAAGATTTTAAACCTTGATTAAAAATTTGAACATGTCCCGGACAGTTCATTGGTTTAATACAGTATTCTCGATTTTCAGAAGAGGTAACAAACATTAATTCTTTATAGTTACCCCAATGCCCTGTCTTTTCCCATAAAACACGATCCATCATAAAAGGTCCTTTCACTTCTTGATAATCGTATTCTTTTAATTTGGTACGAACAAATACTTCAAGCTCACGGAAAATAATCCAACCGTCATTATGCCAAAACACCATTCCTGGCGCTTCTTCTTGCATATGGTAAAGATCAAGCTGCTTACCGATTTTACGATGATCCCGTTTAGCCGCTTCTTCTAAAAATTGCAGATAACTATCTAATTGTTTTTTATCTGCCCAAGCTGTGCCATAAATGCGTTGTAACATTTTATTATCACTGTTACCACGCCAATAAGCGCCAGCAACTTTTTGTAATTTAAAATGGTGGCAAAAACGCATATTAGGAACATGAGGACCGCGGCACATGTCAATATACTCTTCATGATGATAAAGTGCTGGAGTAGAATCTTTAGGAATATTTTCATCTAAGATTGCAATTTTATAAGGTTCACGTCGTTCCCAAAAAACCTCTCTTGCTCGTTCCCAGCTCACCACTTCTTTTTTTACTTCATAATCTTTTTTGGCCAATTCATGCATACGTTTTTCTAATGCATCAAGATCTTCCTGAGTTAAAGAGTGATCTAGATCGACGTCATAATAGAAGCCATTATCAATTGTTGGCCCAATTGCCATTTGCGTATTTGGCCATAGCTGTTTTATTGCATGACCTAACAAGTGAGCGCATGAGTGACGAATTATTTCAAGTCCATCTTCATCTTTTGATGTGATAATCGCTAGAGTTGAATCATGCTCGATCAAATCACAAGCGTCTTTACGTTCACCATTAACTCGCCCAGCAATACACGCTTTGGCAAGGCCTGCTCCGATACTTTGAGCAACTTCTAAAACACTAACAGGCTTATCAAATTGACGTTGACTTCCGTCAGGAAGAGTAATAATTGGCATATAAAATCCTTATAACAGTGGTGCGCCACACGAAAGCGCACATGCGTACATAAAAAATTGACCGTGTATAATACCATTTATGTGCTATTTTTCAAATAAACATATGCTTTATCTTGTCACTGTTTTATCAACTCATTATGAGAACAATAAAATTGATTAACTCAACTAAAAATAAGTTACTTTGTTGAGTGATTAAAGTTTATAATTTTCTGCCTATAAATGAAAAATTTGATTGTGAAAAATGATGAAAATATGGATTGATGCTGATGCCTGCCCTAACCCTATTAAAGAAATCCTATATCGGGTAGCGAATCGTAAATCAATAATTATAACTTTAGTTGCAAACCAATGGTTAACTATTCCCACGTCTCCGTTTATAAAAAGATTACAGGTAGTAAATAGCTTTGATGAAGCTGATAATAAAATAATTGAATTAGTTGAAAAAAATGATTTAGTAATCACGTCTGATATTCCATTAGCCTCTGATGTGCTTCATAAAGGGGCTTTTGTGCTAACACCACGAGGTGAACCTTTCACATTAGAAACCATAAAAGAGCGACTTGTGATGCGAGACTTTATGGAAACTATGCGGGCTAGTGGTATACAATCTAAAGGCCCTTCTGCATTTTCAAACAAGGATAGAGAAAAATTTGCCAATCAACTTGATAAATTAGTTCGTGAATTATCAAAAGAAGGGTAATCATTTTTTATAGTGAATAATTCTTAAATTTTCAGAAACAGCTCTCTACTTTTGAATGGTTTTGAACCAACATAAGGTTTTAATGCCATTCGAGTAAACCGTTTAGCCGCTTTTAATGTATCCTCATCACAAAATTGACGATAACCTAATGCCAATACTTCTTTACCCGTAAAGCTGGTACTATTTTCAAGTAAACTACTGATAAAGCCCTTTTCTGACTGATATTGATAATACATCGATTCGATAATTTCATCCCCCGTTGCACTACAATGAAAAAAATCAATGTGATAGCCTAAACTTTCTAATAATGCTAATTCAAATGAACGTAACACATTTTCAGCCGGAACTAACTGCGCTAATTGTTGCAAGCTTTTAAGATAGTGTTCAAAAAGTGTAGGTACGCCAACTTCGGGGACTAAAACTCGATACAATAACTCATTCAAATAAAAAGCACTATATAACGATACAGAAAAAAGCGGCAACGTTAGCGCTATACCTTCAACTTGTCGTAAAGTTTTTATTTCACCCATACCAGAATATTGAACAATAATGGGGGTAAAAGGTTGTAAAATGCCCTTCAGTGAAGATTTTTTACGTCTAGCCCCTTTGGCTAACACCGTTATTTTCCCTGCATTTTCAACAAATAAATCGACTAATAGACTTGTTTCACTATAAGTACGAGTATGTAAGACAAATGCCCTTTGCCAATTTTCCATTTAAAATGCCTTTTATCATATAACTATAATTTTGATTAAAAAGAGTGCTTGATTAAAAAATGAATAATTTTTTTAAATTTTCAACTGAAATTAAACTAAATTTCCGATATAATCAATAGCTAACTAATGAGATGATTATAGGATAACTAATAGAAAACCATGGAACTTTTTTCAACAATATTACTTATAGTGCTAATTGTATCACTTTCAGGTGTGGTAATAAAATTACTACCATTCCAAATTCCGTTACCACTTATGCAAATACTACTGGGTTGTGTTTTAGCAGCTTTTGGTATTTATGTAAAATTTGACCCTGAACTATTTCTGGTATTGTTCATACCTCCATTGCTTTTTGCAGATGGACGAAAAACATCAGTCAAAGACTTTGTACATAATGCCAGAGAAATTGTTGGATTAGCACTCGTTCTTGTCGTTATTTCTATAATTGCATTAGGTTACCTTCTAAATTGGATGTTACCAAAAGTTGAATTAGCTGCCGCACTCGCGTTAGCTGCAGTACTATCACCTACCGATGCGGTTGCACTAGGTGGAATAGTCGGTAAAGGGCGTATAGAAAAAGAAAAAATGGAGATTATTGAAGGCGAAGCTTTAATGAATGATGCATCTGGTCTGGTATCATTAAAATTTGCTATTGCAATTGCAACGGGCTTGCTTGAATTTAATTTATTACAAATTAGTCTTTCTTTCTTTGTTGTCGCTCTTGGTGGCTTAGCTGTTGGTGTTTTATTTACTTGGTTATATGCACGTATTTTACGTTTAATTAATAAATTAACCCACAATGATCCCGCCATCCAAATTGTTTTACTATTCTTACTTCCTTTTGCTGCCTATATCCTTGCTGAAGAATGTCACTGTTCAGGGATTTTAGCCGCTGTGAGTGCTGGTATGACCGTTAACCATTCTGGTATGATGCGCAACGCCCCTTTGACCGCTCGTTTACAATCAGATAGTACATGGTCGATGTTAACATTTGTATTCAATGGATTTGTCTTTATTTTATTAGGTATTCAATTACCAAGTATTTTAAATAATACTTTTGCTGAAAATCAAACAGACTCCTCTATTGAAGTATGGCAATTATGCTTTATTGTCGTGTTTGTATTTATCGTATTAATGGGAACACGATTTGCTTGGTTATGGGCTATGAAACATATGCCTACTTTACCATTTGGAACAAAACGTCCACTTGCATTCCGTTCTTATACTACACGCGATCTTTGGATTTCCACTTTTGCGGGTGTTCGCGGAGCTATTACCCTAGCGGGTGTTTTATCTATTCCAATGACAATTGGTGGTCGTTATCAACTTGTTTTTATCGCAGCTGGCATTATTTTAATTTCATTAATTACCGCGGTCATCGTCTTACCTATTTTATTACGAGGTAGTGTTATCTTGGATAACTCTCAACAAGATAATGAAATTTTGACAGTTAAGGGGCAAATGGCGGAAGAAGCTATTGTAAGTCTTGAAAAAATGCAAAACAATTTACTTCAAGAAACGTCTGAAGCGGGCTTAGATCAAGAAATAATACATGAAGTTGGTTCACGTGTTATCGGTTCTTTAAGACGTCGAACAGGATTAAAAGATTTAGAACAAAAAGCAATGGAAGCTGAAAATCTTGAAAGACGTATGCGTCTTGTGGCAATTGGTGCAGAACGCACAGCTTTACTACAAATGAAAGTTCGTAATGAAGTGAGTGAAGAAACATTTGAACATTTAAATACTGACCTCGATATTTATGAAAAAATGATATCTGGAGATTCATAAATGATAGCAAACAAACATCAGTTTTTAGGCCATATTCATTCACAGTTTGTTGACAAAGCCCCTCATGTTTTGGGGCTAACTTTACGTTGTATTCCGTTTAATTTGAAAAAACAGGCAATTGAACAACTATTACAACTACAATTTAAACATTCTTTAGAAGATGGTGATCTCGATTTTTTAGAAAATCGTTGGTTAAAAATTGAAGTTACCGATCTTCAACTTACTTGGTTTGTTAGCTTAATTGATAATAAACTCGTAGTGAGTCGAGAGGAAATTGCTGATGTAAGTTTTATTGGTAATGCAAACGATCTGATTATGATAGCAACTCGGCGCCAAGATCCAGACACCCTATTCTTCCAACGGCGACTAATCGTCGAAGGTGATACAGAATTAGGACTGTATGTAAAAAATCTAATGGATTCCATTGAACTTGATTCAATGCCTAAACTTTTAAGGCTGACCCTTGAAAAAATGGCCAACATTATAGAATCTGCGCCGAAAAATACATTTTAAACTGATAACAGCTATGGGGGATTATATTTCCCCCTTTTTTATTGATTATATCATCCCCCCTATCTTACTTTTTCTTACCTATACTATTAATAAAACAGGTATGAATTCTCTAGAAAAGATTGTTTAAATTGCCTATTTATCTGTTACTTAAAAAAATATTATCATCATATTGTGATTAAAATCACAATGTGGCAAAAACTTGATTTTCCTATCTGGTTCATTGTGGCTTAATGAATATTCCTTATCTTTATGGTGCGTACAGAAAATGGAGATAAATTATGCTCAAAAGAAAGACTAAATTCTTCATATTTGTTTTATTAACAATACCTTTTTTTGGTCATTGTTTAGGTTTTCATAACAAAAAAGAGTCGGATTATGTGATTGAACATTTCAAATTTAATAACGGAAAAACTGAAAGTATAAAAATACATTACACTACTCTCGGCAATCCTAACAACAAACCCGTTTTAATATTGCATGGTACAACTGGAAGTGGTAGCGCAATGTTAAATAATAGCTTTGGTCATGCATTGTTTGATAAAGGAATGCCATTAGATGCCGAAAAATATTTTATTATCCTCCCCGACGCAATAGGCACGGGTAAATCGTCTAAACCTTCTGACGGTTTAAAAGGCGATTTTCCTCATTATGATTATACCGATATGGTTAATGCTCAATATAAATTATTAAAAAATAAGTTAAATATTGAGCATGTAGAATTAATCATCGGTAACTCGATGGGAGGTATGAATACATGGAAATGGGTAACAATGTATCCTGATTATATGACAGCCGCTATTCCTATGGCTGCTACCCCTGCGCCAATGTCCAGCCGTAACTGGATTATGCGTAAAATGGTTATCAATGCTATCAAAGATGATCCCGACTGGAACAAAGGTTTTTATACCAAACAACCCGAACAGTTTCAATTAGTCTATAATTACTACAA
This sequence comes from Gilliamella sp. B3801, assembly GCF_026536645.1. Lineage (NCBI taxonomy): Bacteria > Pseudomonadati > Pseudomonadota > Gammaproteobacteria > Orbales > Orbaceae > Gilliamella > Gilliamella sp. B3801. The sequence continues at coordinate 22,326 of NZ_JAFNNR010000002.1, read as the reverse complement.
TATCGCAACTAATGGCGGTGACATTGCATGGCAAAAGCAAGCATATAATACGGAAGAAACAGAAAAAATATTAAAAGATAAATTAAACGAACGTGTTACGATGGATACTAACGATTTTTTATATCAATGGGATGCGGCAAGAAATTATGATCCAACCAAAGATTTAAATAAAATCAAAGCACGAATTTTAGCTATCAACTCTGAGGATGATGAAAGAAATCCAGCTTCGACCGATTTAATGGAAAAAGCCATACAGAAGATTCCCAATGCAAAGTACTACTTGATTCCAGCTTCTGAAAAAACTACCGGACATGGCACAACAATGATAGCGGACTTATGGAAAGCCCTATTGATTCTTTTTCTAGAAGAGAATAATTTAAATTAATAGTTGATATTATTTACTCATGAAGTGAATAAATACGCTTAAGTATTCACTTCTTTCTTATTAAAAAACTCACAATTAACTAACCTAATAATATAACAATTTTTTAAACTTGTAATCTTTCTAATTTTTATCCGTGGATATTAAACGAATAAAGCCATTTGTTTCAAGAAAATTACTTACTTATATGGCAAAATAAATACGTTTAAATAATTTAAATTAAGTAAAATATTGTATAATTTAGGTAAGTGACAAATCAAAAATCATCAAGAGTAAAACGATAAAATGAAAAATAACGCCAAACAACCTACTTTTTACTTTCACGATTATGAAACATTTGGTATTAATCCAGCTCTTGATAGACCCGCTCAATTTGCGGGTGTTCGAACTGATGTTGAGCTTAATATTATTGAAGAGCCTTTAGTTATATATTGTAAGCTAGCACCAGACTATCTACCTAATCCTGAAGCGGTTCTCATTACGGGTATTACTCCACAACAAGCAAATCAAAAAGGAGTGAATGAAGCTCAATTTACCAAATTAATTCATCAAGCATTTAGTGAACCCAATACTTGCGTTTTAGGCTATAATAACATTCGTTTCGATGATGAAGTGACCCGCAATATCCTTTACCGTAATTTTTACGACCCATACGCCTACTGTTGGCAAAATGGTAATTCAAGATGGGATCTACTTGATGTAGTAAGAGCGTGTTATGCCTTACGACCTGAAGGTATTCATTGGCCAACTAACGATTCGGGTTATCCCAGTTTTCGGTTAGAACATTTAACCAAAGCAAATAATATTACGCATGAACATGCTCATGACGCAATGTCAGATGTGTATGCCACTATCGCCATTGCAAAATTAATTAAAGAAAAACAACCTAAATTATTTAACTATTTTTTTACATTGCGCAATAAAAATAAAGTTGCTGAACTTATTGATATAATCAATATGACCCCTTTGGTACATGTTTCGGGTATGCTGGGTAGTTATCGAGGAAATATGTCATTAGTATGCCCTATCGCTTGGCATCCACAACAAAATAATGCCGTCATTGTTTGTGATCTCACTGGCGATATTGATTCAATTATTGATTTACCAGTGAATATAATACGCGAAAAACTCTATACTAAAACGGAAGATCTTGAACTTGATGAGTCTCGCATTCCATTAAAACTCGTCCATATTAACAAATGCCCTATCCTTGCACCGATAAAAACTTTACTGCCTGAAAATGCTAAACGATTTTCAATTAATATTGAAGAATGCTTAAACAAACAACAAAAGCTATTACAAAATCAAATTTTGTTGCAAGATAAAATGCGAGAATTATTTAGCTTAAGTCATGATTATCCGGCTAATACGGATGTAGATGCACAAATATATAATGGATTTTTGAGTAATCAGGATAGACTTTATTGTGAAACAGTACAAACAACACCAGTACAGTTATTAGATAGTTTATCTCTTAAATTTGAAGACCCTCGCTTAAGTACACTTTTTTTTCGATACAAAGCTCGAAACTTTCCTCAAACCCTAACTCATCACGAACAGATGATTTGGCAAGATTATTGTCGTGATAAACTAAATACGCCTAAGATTCAAGATTACATTTTAACTTTAGAATTACTTGCTGAAACTTATGTTCAACAACCCGAAAAATTAGCTTTGATAAAACAGCTTTATCATTACTGCCATTATTTAGTTGGATAATTAAAATTGAGGGGCGTATTATAGACGCCAAATAAAGCAGTCTGTTATCAACAATCAAACAAGTTATTAAATTTTAGACTATGAAACATTTTTTAGCTAAACACGCCACAATCAAACATCGATTATATTCTTTATACTATTCGTTGTTTAGTTATGGTCGCGGATTATTAATTTTAACGTTAAGTCTTTGGGTGGGTAATTTCATCTCTCAGCTCTTACCCATCATGATTCCTGGTAGTATTATCGGTCTTTTAACCCTATTCTTTTTATTAGCTTTTCAAATTATCCCTACTCGTTGGATAAAAAATAGCTGCAATTTATTTATGCGTTATATGACATTACTATTTATTCCTGCTGCAATGGGGATAATGGATAATTACACATTGTTATTAAATAATTGGTTACCCATCATTTTTGGAAGTATTGGTAGTTCACTGTTGGTATTACTATTAACAGCTTGGTTGACAGAAAAACTTCATAAAAAAACAGCCAAAAATTTCGATTTATCAGATAATAATGAGGAAAAACCACTATGATCTGGATGTTACCTTTAACTGTTTGTGTATTTCTGATTATTCGAAAAATTGCTTTCAAAATTAAAACACCATTATTTAATCCGTTAGTGATTTCGGTGATAGTGCTTATTCCAATTATGATAATAAGTCAAACCAGTTATTCAGAATATGTTAGTAATGTCGATATTATAAATAAATTATTACCTTATTCTGTTGTCGCTTTAGCCTTTCCGCTCTACGAACTCATTCCACAAATTAAAGCCCGTTGGAAGTCAATTATCATTATTACCTTTAGCGCGTCAATTGCTTCAATGATAACTGGCGTCAGTATTGTATTTTGGTTAGGTGGAAATACCGAAATAGCTGCGTCGGTTTTACCAAAGTCAGTCACTACGGCTATTGCTGTGACGATTGCCAACAACGAAGGCGGTGTTCCATCAATCGCAGCCCTTTGTGTTATATTGGTTGGCACATTAGGGGGAATTTTTGGTCATCAAATATTAAATATAGCAAAAATAAAATCCGCTTCTGCTAGAGGATTATCAATAGGTGCAGTCTCGCACGCAGTTGGTACTGCTCGGTGTATAGAAGTTGATTATAATGAAGGCGCATATAGTTCTTTATCATTAGTATTATGTGGTATAATGACGTCTTTAATAGCTCCATTTTTATTTCCAATTTTAGTCTTTATTTTTAACTGGTTCTAACATGAAATTAAAAAAAATAATTAAAAGTTTATTTAGTCTTTGTTTCTTACTCATATGTGTAATTGCTGGCTTGGATTATTGGATAAGCTATGAAACCGCACCTTATATATACCACGATGTAAATAAACTGCCCTATCAAAACGTAGGTGTAGTACTTGGTACCTCCAAATATGTTCTAGGTGGTGGTAAAAATGTTTTTTATCAAAATCGAATTAATGGCGCAATATCCCTTTATAATCAGCATAAAGTCGATTATCTATTACTCAGTGGTGATGGTGAAGATTCTTTTCAAAGCTACAATGAACCCGTCACGATGAAAAAAGATTTAATTAAAGCGGGAATCCCTAGCGATGCAATCGTATTAGATTATGCCGGATTTAGAACATTGGATTCAGTTGTCAGAGCCAACAAAGTTTTTGACGCTAAAAGTTTTACAATTATTACGCAAGAATTTCATTGTGAACGAGCAATATTTATTGCATTAGCCCAGAACATTCAAGCACAATGTTTTGCTGTTCCTGCACCAGATAGTATGAAATTAGTCAGAATTCGTGAAACATTAGCTCGTGTTAGTGCCTTCATCGATCTCTATATTTTGAATAAAGAACCTAAATATTTGGGTCCTGTAATTCCTATCATATCTGAAAAATAATTAATTTTAAATTTGAATATCATTAAATTTTCAAATTTTATCATAAAGATAAATACTAGATTCATTTAGAATACTATTTGTCTCATATTTTAGATTGCATTTTTATGCAAAAAAAAGTAATATTTAGTCAATTTTTTTAATTTAGCCAACATTTATAATGAATATTGAATTAAGCCATATTAACTGTTTTTATGGTACTCATCATGCATTGAAAGATGTTTCACTTAGTTATCCTCTAGGTGAAACCATTGTATTATTAGGTCAAAGTGGAGCAGGAAAAAGCTCTTTACTAAAAGTATTTAATTTACTTGAAATACCAACATCAGGTGAAATGACAATAGCTAATTCCCATTTTGATTTTTCCAAAAAAATCAGTGATACCACTATCAGACAATTACGTAAAAATGTGGGTATGGTTTTCCAAAACTATAATTTATGGCCCCATTTAACGGTGCTTGAAAACTTGATTGAAGCACCTTGCCAAGTACTAAATTTATCTAAAAAAGAAGCGACTGATAAAGCAATGTTGATATTACAACGTTTGCAAATTGACGAAATGGCAAATCGCTATCCTCTGCACCTTTCGGGTGGTCAACAGCAACGAGTAGCAATTGCCAGAGCATTGATGATGGAGCCACAAATTTTGTTGTTTGATGAACCTACAGCAGCATTAGATCCGGCTATTACATCGCAAGTAGCTGAAATTATTAACGAACTTTCGCAAACAGGAATAACGCAGATTATTGTAACTCATGAAGTCGATTTTGCTCGTAAAGTCGCTTCACAAGTGATTTATATGGAACACGGTAAAATTATTGAGCGAGGACAATTAGAATGTTTTGCTCATCCTAAAACCGAAGAATTTAAAGCTTATTTATCACATTAATGATTATAAAATTGGGTGGAGATATGAAAAAAACTTTATTTGCTATTTTGCTTGCCAGCGTTGCATTGACGTCTCAAGCATCTGAAAATTTAACTATCGGTACAGAAGCCACTTATGCACCATTCGAATTCACCAATGACAAAAACGAAATTGTCGGATTTGATATTGATGTGATCAACAAAATTTGTGAAGAGATTAACGCTTCTTGTAAAATTGTTAATCAATCTTTTGATGGATTAATTCCTAGTTTAAAAACGCGTCGAATTGATGCAGCAATTGCTGGGATAGACATCACGCCTGAACGTCAAAAACAAGTTGATTTTACAAAGATTTATTACGATGATAGCTCAATTCAATTTATTACATTGAAAGACACTTTAACAGATTTGGAACAACTAAAAGGTAAACGAATTGGTATTCAAAAAGGGACAACCTATTTGAAATATTTAAATGAAAAATATCCTGACGTTAAACCTGTTAGTTATGATAGCTATCAGTATGCGTTTTTAGATTTAAAAGCTAAACGAATCGATGCGATTGTAGCCAGTTCTTTTGTCGCGGGTGATTGGTTAAGCAAAGAAACGGATATTGTTGCTTTAGGTGACAAAATTACCGATCATGATTTTTTTGGAGAAGGCTTAGGTATTGCCTTACGTAAAGGCAATGATCAGTTAAGAGAACAGTTTAATCAAGCACTTGATAAATTAAAATCAAATGGTGAACTTGACGCCATCTATAAAAAATGGTTTAACAAATAGCTAATAAACTATCAAATTTGATATTATTGTGATCTCGCCGCTTAAAATGCGGCGAATTTATTTTTTAATTTAAATACGGTTTTTTTATGTCAGACTTTTTAGCATATGCAATGAACTGGATAATGTCCTCAATGGACGGTTTTATCGTGCCTTTAACAAAAGCAACATCCATCACATTGTCATTAGCTTTTGTATCAATGATTGTTGGTATAGTTTTTGCTTTTATTTTCACAATCCTAGAATCCGTTCCATTTAAACCTGTTGCATGGCTAATGTCTTTAATTAGCCTTACGATTCGAGCACTACCTGAATTATTAATTGTCGTTGCAATCTATAATGGTTTACCATTTCTTTTAATGGCACTAGATGATGGATTTGATATGTCATTGATATTTACCTCAGTTCATATCCAAATGCATATTGCCAATACTCAGCCCGATCCGTTTTTATGTGGTGTCATTGCATTATCGCTACTTTATGCAGTTTATGCATCCCAAACGCTCAGAGGTGCATTTAAAGCAATACCAAGCGGACAAAAACAGGCCGCTCAAGTGCTTGGTTTAAGTAAATTTAGAACTTTCTTTCGTATTATCATGCCACAAATGTGGCGCCATGCTATACCAGGATTAAGTAATCAATGGTTGATATTATTAAAAGATACCGCACTAGTCTCAGCCATTGCAATCAATGATCTAATGATGCAAACCAAAACGATTATTGCACGAACTAATCAACCATTTCTATGGTATGCAATCGCAATGGTAATCTATTTGATTATTTCAATCTTAAGTCAAAAAGTGATTGAACGAATCGAAAAACGTGCAACTTATTTTGAACAACCCTCTTCTGCCAAAAGTTTGTAAGGTTACATTATGTCTGATAATTTTGTTTATTATCTTAAAATCATCCTACAAGGTCTTCCTGACACGTTAAGTCTAGGAATTTTAGGTATCTTAACTGCGGGGCTTTTGGCTATCGTTTTTTCATGCTTATTATCACTTAATCATTTTGTATTAACAAAGGTAATACGTACCTATATTATTATCTTTACGGGGTCTCCCTTATTAGTTCAGTTATTTTTAATTTATTATGGCCCCTCACAGTTCGCTGACTTTTTAAGTCAATTTCCGCGATTTTATGATCTCATATCTTCGCCTTGGTTTTGTGCTTATTTAGCTTTAACGCTAAATAGTGCTGCTTATACCACACAAATTTTTTATGGTGCTTTAAAATCTGTTCCACAAGGACAATGGCAAGCTTGTGAGGCTCTTGGTATGAATAAACGACAAACCTTAAAAATTGTCATGCCTTATGCTTTAAAACGAGCCTTGTCCACCTATTCCAATGAAGTCGTTTTTGTTGTCAAAGGCACCGCCTTAGCCTCGATGATTCCGGTAATGGATATTATGGGGTATAGCAATCAACTTAATGGTGATTATTACGATTTTTCAATATTTATTGTTGCAGGATTCGTTTACCTCTTGATAAATGGATTATTAAGCACCATTATGAGGATAATAGAGAAAAAAGCCCTCACATTTGAAAACTAATATGAGCCAATTTGATTCAACATCTTTTTTAAAAACAGTCCCACATAAACCGGGCATTTATCAGATGTTTAATGATAAAGAGACGATTATTTATGTGGGTAAAGCTAAAGATCTGAATAACCGACTAAAAAGCTATTTTAATAGTAGTAAAAAAACACTGAAAACGGATATGTTAGTTAGCCATATCCATCGTATTGAATTTACGATTACGAATACTGAAACCGAAGCCCTATTATTAGAACAGACTTACATTAAAAAACATCAACCACGTTATAATGTTCTTTTAAAAGATGATAAAAGCTATCCTTTTATTAAATTAAGTAAAGAAAGACATCCACAATTATCACTTTATCGTGGGGCGATTAATCGCAAAAAAGATGAGTTTTTTGGTCCTTATCCTAGTGGTTATGCGGTTAAACAGATTTTAGCGCTATTACAAAAAACGTTTCCGATTAGACAGTGCTTGAACACCACCTATCGGAACAGAACTCGCCCCTGCCTGCAATATCAGATTAAACGCTGTTTAGGACCTTGTGTGCCGGGATTAGTGAGTGATGAAGATTATAACGAACAAGTTAATTATGTGAGATTATTTTTATCAGGACAATCCGATCAGATCTTACAAAAAATCACTGAAGATATGCTAAAAGCAAGTAATGAACTCAATTTTGAAAAAGCAGCAGCATTACGTGATCAGTTACAAGCCATTAAACATATCAACGAAAAACAAGCCATTTACAACAATAATGATAATTTAGATGTTATTGGCTTCCACTACGAGTTTGGTATAGCCTGTATTTATGTCTTATTTATTCGAAATGGACAAACCTTTGGGCATCGCTCTTATTTTCCTAAAGTACCATCAAATACTGAATTGGAAGAAGTAATAGAAACCTTTTTAGGGCAATTTTATCTGCAAGGCAACCAAAATCGTAATATTCCGAAAAAGATCCTACTCAATTTTTCATTGTCGGATAAACAACCCATGGAAGAGACACTGTCACTTATTGCTGAGCATCAAGTCAAATTGGTTGATGAGCCCAAAGGCGATAATTTAAAGTTACTCAATATTGCAACCGTTAATGCGCAAACTGAAGTGAAGAACAAATTATTAACCAATTCGTCAAATAAACAACGTTACGATGCACTTAAAACCTTTTTGGGTATTGATAAAATCAATCGTATGGAATGTTTTGATATCAGCCATTTTATGGGGAAAAACACAATAGCCTCTTGCGTTGTCTTTGATGATAAAGGTCCGGTAAAATCGGAATTTCGCCGCTACAATATTACAGGTATTACACCGGGTGATGACTATGCAGCAATGGAACAAGTATTAACAAGACGTTACAATAAAAAAGATCTGCCTGATGAAAAAATACCTGATGTTATTTTTATTGACGGTGGTAAAGGACAGTTAAACCAAGCTTTACAAGTATTTGAAGGGCTCAATGTCAATTGGGACAAACATCACCCTATTTTAGTGGGGGTGGCAAAAGGTGCTGAGCGAAAAGAAGGGCTTGAAACATTATTTTTTGAAGCGCATGGAACCGGACATTATCTTGATGACCATTCGCCTGCTTTATTACTTATCCAACAAATTCGTAATGCATCGCACGATCATGCCATTGTGGGGCAACGAAAAAAAGGGGTAAAACAACTCACCGATAGTGCTTTAGAACACATTGAAGGAATTGGTTCAAAAAGACGGCAAGCATTACTTAAACACTTTGGTGGTTTAAGAGAATTAAAAAATGCCAGTATTGATGAAATAGCACAAGTGCAAGGAATCTCTAAATCGCTAGCCGAAAAAATTTATTTAAATTTACAACAATAACACATTGAAAAATTATAATATTTCAGGCAACATAAGCATTAAGAAACCCCGTTTTTTAATTTTTGTTAATCTATTGATTAATTAAACAAAAAAGAGCTTATGTCACATGAAAATTAATCTTCCTACTATATTAACGTTATTTCGAGTTATTTTAATTCCTTTTTTTGTGCTGGCTTTTTATTTATTTCCAACTGAATGGTCTGGTTTTTTTTCAGCATTAATTTTTCTTATTGCTGCAATAACCGATGTGTTTGATGGTTATTTAGCTAGACGTTTAGGACAAACAACCAAGTTTGGCGCGTTTTTAGATCCAGTTGCAGATAAAATTATTGTCACAATAGCCTTAATTCTGATCACTCAATATTATCAAGCATGGTGGATTTCCATTGCGGCTATAATTATCATTTCACGTGAAATCATCATCTCTGCTTTGCGAGAATGGATGGCTGAGGTTGGAAAACGGAGTAATGTTGCGGTTTCATCTATAGGCAAGTATAAAACTATCGCCCAAATGACAGCCCTAACATGGCTCCTTTGGCGCCCTTGCGATATTGTAATATATGCAGGCCTTGTCGCACTATTTATTGCAACAGTTTTAACGTTAATATCAATGGTGCAATATTTATGGATTGCACAAAATGATTTTTTCGATAATCAATAGGTTTCCAAATGATCGTTTTAAGACATAAATGATTAAAGCAATTTGCCATTTTAAAACGACCTATTTTGCTGATTATTAATACAATGGTGCAATTTACATTCAGAATAAAGTTAAACATTAATCAATCAAACAATTTATCTAAAATTTCTATTGACTGAAAAGATAAGACAGGTAAAATGCACAGCATCCGAAACGCAATTACCTTCAGGTAACTAAGTTTTGTGCCCGGGTGGTGAAATCGGTAGACACAAGGGATTTAAAATCCCTCGGCCTTTTTGGCCGTGCGAGTTCAAGTCTCGCCCCGGGCACCATTTACTACACTTTTCTTATGCGGGAATAGCTCAGTTGGTAGAGCGCAACCTTGCCAAGGTTGAGGTCGCGAGTTCGAACCTCGTTTCCCGCTCCAATATAACATCCAGTATAGTCCGTTAAAGTCCGCAAAACCTAGAGTTTGCAAGTAGTTTAACGGTTTTACTTTCCAGTATAGAACAGAATAATCCAGAGTCATCCAAGAGAATTTAGTCCAAAAAACAGTCCAAAAACGGAATGAGTTTTTTTGACTAGTCCAAAAATTATGTTATTGTGATAATGTATTTTTTGAACAGTTCGTCTAAATATTGACTAGCTATCCTTACGTTCATCAATAACATAAGGAATTTATCATGGCTGTACTCACTGACTATAAAATTAATGCATCAAAATCTAAAGCAAAGGAATACACTCTCAAAGACGGCAATGGGTTATTTCTAAATATTCATCCCAATGGTTCTAAATATTGGCTATTTCGTTTTTCTTGGAATGGTAAACAGACCCGAATGTCGTTTGGCACCTATCCTACTGTGGATATTAAGCAAGCCCGCTATTTGTGTGAGCAAGCCAACTTTAAATTGTTAAGCGGCATCGATCCTCGCTTAAAAGAAAATCCTACTATTGATCCCGTAGATGAAGTGCTTGATGAAGAGCCAAAATGCACTTTTGCTCAATTTGCACAGCATTGGCTTGAGTTTAAAATGAAGAAATTAAACGCAAAACCATCTAAAGATAAAAAGAATAACGGACGTGGCAGCACCGAAATTCAAATTCGTCGTGCGTTTACCAATGACATTTTTCCAGTCTTAAAAGATAAATCCATACATAAAGTCACAAGAAACGATTTATTGTGCATTATTCGTAAGGTAGAAAAACGAGGTGCATTATCTGTCGCCGAAAAAATAAGAAGTTGGCTTGATGAAATTTTTCGTTATGCCGTTGTCACTGAAGGATTAGAAATTAATCCAGCCGCCGATTTGGATATTGCATCCTTACCTTATCGCCGTAACAATCGCTACCCGTTTATCGACGTTAGCGAACTCCCTGAATTACTTGTTAAATTGTCAACCTACCAAGGCAGTCGTTTAACCATCTTGGGATTACGACTATTATTACTAACGGGAGTCAGAACAGGTGAGCTTCGTTTTTCTGAAGCCTGGCAATTTGATTTAAAAAATGCGCTGTGGCGTATTCCGGCATCGGATGTCAAACAGTTACAACAAGTTATTGAAAAGGTGGATAATCGGGTTCCTGATTATATTGTGCCTTTATCATGTCAAGCGTTGGATATTGTGAAGGAACTCCTGTCTTATCACATGAGAGGACAACGATATTTAATCGCTAATCGAACAAATCCTCTTGAGGCCATGAGTGAGAATACACTCAATCAAGCATTAAAAAATATGGGATTTAAACGTCGATTATGTACTCACGGAATCAGGCACACTATTTCAACTGCATTAAATGATCTTAAATATGATAAAGATTTTATCGAAGCTCAGTTATCCCATTCTGACACTAACAAGGTCAGAGCCACTTATAATCATGCTCAATATATTGAGCCTCGCCGTGAAATGATGCAAGAATGGGCTGATTTACTTGATAAATGGGAACAAGAAGTACTAGATAAAATAAATAATAAATAATTCATTCACAGTGGAGCTTTTAGAGCTCCTTTTTTTTATTTCGATCGATAAAACAGATCAATCGTATTTTTATTGATCTGTTTAAACGATTTCTCTATCACGTCATAGTTTGTTATAACAAAAAGAAAACCATGAGCTTTCATTATGCCTAATGTTGAGGTTATTCGTTCAGTTTTACTTATTAAGGAGTGTATAGCCATTACTCACGCGGCCTTATATACGCAACATCCCATTCAACGTGAGTTATTGCTTTATGTTTTGAGTGAAAAACAAAGAGAATTGGCGATGATATTAAGTCCACCCACAGCAAAGGATGATTGATTTTATTAACATAAAGTGGTGCATTGATGTGTTAGCGAAGCTCGATTCCTTTAACTTATTTTGTGTACTATTTCTATTTTTTTACACTAAAATCGATTGAAATTCGCAGTTTATACTGTATATTTATCCATATTCGTTTTTTACCACGATAATTAAAATAACAGTGGTGATATTCTTTACTTTTGTTTTTAGGAGCGTTTTCTTGCACAAATCCAGTTGTATTGTGCTTGGCTGTGTTGATACTTCTTCAATAAATCATTTACCGCTGGTGGATACGCCTGTTAGAGCAGGTTTCCCCTCGCCTGCGGATGATTATTTAGAGGCTAAACTTGATTTAACTGAGCACTTAGTCAAACACCCTAGCGCGACGTATTATATTAAAGCAATGGGGGATTCAATGGTGGATTACGGTATTTTTAGTGGTGATTTACTGATCGTTGATCGCTCTTTAACACCACAGGTTGATGATGTGGTCATTGCGGCCATTGATGGTGAGTTAACTTGTAAGTGTTTAGGCTTGATCCAAGGACAATATTATCTATTGTCAGGGAATGAGCAGTACCCGTCCATTGCTTTAGCCGGTAAAGAATTGCATATTTGGGGTGTAGTGATTCATACCATCCATTCATTACGTGGGCGTGGTCATTCGTGATTGGGTTAGTGGATTGTAATAATTTTTATGCGTCTTGTGAGCGGGTATTTAATCTCAAGCTTGAAGGCAAACCAATTGGTATTTTATCCAATAATGATGGCTGTGTGATAGCCCGTTCGAATGAGTTAAAACCACTGGTGCCAATGGGAATGCCAGCCTTTAAGATTCTACCTGCTATTCGTAAGCAAGTGACGTTGTTAAGCTCTAATTACGAGCTGTATGGTGATATGAGTCGACGTGTATTTAATACCGTGCGAGACTACACGGCAGATGTAGAGCCTTATTCGATTGATGAGGCCTTTATTACATTAGATGGGTTTTCGGATGTTACAACGCATTGTCAGCACATCCGAGCGGTGGTGAAACGTGACACGGGCATACCCGTCAGTATTGGTATTGCTTCAACTCGAACCTTAGCTAAAGTGGCGAATCATATTGCTAAAAAACAAGCTGCTTATCAAGGTGTCTGTTATTTAGAAAATGACTGTGCTTTGTTGATTGAAGCATTAAAGCAGTTTCCGGTGGGTGACGTATGGGGTGTTGGACGGCGTATTGCGGAGAAACTACAAGTGCTAGGTATTCATACTGCATGGGATTTACGCCAAGCGAATACCAAACAAATTAGGCAGCAGTTTTCCGTGGTGCTTGAGCGCACGGTGTTAGAACTACAAGGCACTTCGTGTATCGAGCTAGATGATTTATCAACGCCAAAACAAAATATCATGACTTCGCGTAGTTTTGGTCAGTTAACTGGTGAGTTATTTGATGTTCAAGAGGCGATTCGCGTTCATGCTAGTCGAGGTGCTGAAAAACTCAGACATCAACACTCGGTTGCCAGTGCCGTACTAGTCTTTTTGAAAACGAATCGTTTTCGTGAGGATGTTGTGCAATATCATCCCTCTATCGTGGTGCCTCTCCCCTCGCCGACTGATAATTCACGGCTGATTATTCAAGCCGCACAAAAAGGATTACAGGCCATTTATAGAAAAGGTTTTTTGTTTATGAAAGCTGGGGTGATGCTGCTTGACTTACGCACTAAGCATACGGATTCACAGTTTGATTTATTTGAAGATATAAACAATATAGAGCAAAAGCAAAAAAGTGATAAATTGATGCAAACACTGGATGCGATCAATCAGAAGATGGGGAAACATACGGTACAATTAGGTGGTGTTAAAAAACAGGCCCCTTGGCAGATTAAACGTGAGTTACTGAGTCCACGTTATACCACACGGTGGGATGAATTGTTAGCGGTGAAATAATGATTCTTGAGTGTTGTTATACCTTGCCCGAGCGACCGGGTGTTTATTATTTTTATGATGAAAAAATACTTTACTTTATATAGGCAAAAGTAAAAATATTCGCAAACGGGTTTTGTCGCATTTTTATCACCACGATGAAACTAAACGTCACGCTGATTTAATAAAGCAAACTGCGCACATCGATTTTACCTGTACAGCGGGGGAATTAGGTGCTTTGCTACTGGAATCAGCAGAGATTAAATTAAGACAGCCAATTTATAATCGGCGTTTGAGAAAACATCAGAATCTCTATTCATGGGTATTAAATGATGAACTCATACCCGTTTTACACCGGGTTGATGACATTGCTGACGATAAAATCAGTGTGGGTTTGTATCAATCACCCGTACGAGCCAAGCAATGGTTATTAAAATTAGCTGAAAAAAATGTATTATGTGCGAAAGTGCTTGAATTGGAATCAACTCATCGAGGTTGCTGTTTTAATTATCAGTTAAAACGTTGCCGTGGAGCATGTTGTGGCAATGAGACACTAGCAAGTCACAATCAACGTTTAGTTAAAGCATTCGAGAGCTACGCGCTAATAGCTTGGCCTTGGCAATCAGCAATTGCGATTGTTGAGGAAGACCCTCAACATCAATGTAAAGCATTTCATATTATCAATCAATGGCGTTATTTGGGCTCTGTCAGCCATTTGCATGATACGCCTACCGGACCACTCCCCCGTTTTAGTCGTGATAGTTATCAAATTTTAATACGTTATCTTCAATATGAAAAACCCAATATCCTTGAGTTAACTTAATTGATTAATCCATAGCAGCTGAGGGGTAGGAATAATATTAATTAACACGAAAGTAGAGTCAGTGGGTAGGAAGGTATTTTTGTTTGGATTCTTCTTTAGTACACCGAGATAAATAGTTGCAGGATGGACACCAAGTACCTGCTTTAACATGACTGGGCCTTGCTTGCCACGTATGTCCTAAATGACACAGCCAGCTCAGTTTGGTTTCTAAATTTGTGTAAGTTGTTGAGAGGCATTGCCCTCCTCGTGCTATTGCCAGTTGTTGCATATCCTCAATGGTGTAGGTTTTACGGGCACAGTAGGGACACCAGCGCCCAAGTTGAATGAAACTCGCTGCGCGTTGCCATCGATGTCCCTTAGCACATTGCCACATCACTTTGTCATTCATGGTGGTGTAGTGCTTTGCTAAACATAAACCACCACGCGCAGCAGCCAGTGCCTGCAAGTCCGCTAGTGATCGGCGATGTTTGTCATAACGGCAAATTGGACACCAGGTTTTTGAGTTTTTGATACTGTTTCCTGTGGTTTGCCATTCATGTCCGTTGGCACAACGAAACGTGTATTTATCTTTACCTCGCGTATAAGTTTTAGATAAGCATACTCCACCTTGTTGTTTGGTAATAGTCTGTAGTAGCCGCAGTGCTTTTCGCTGTTGCTGTGTTGCTGTACATACTGGGCACCACCGTCCTTTTTTGTAGCCATCAATATTCATTTGCCAAGTATGTCCGTATTGGCATTGCCATGTTAGGCGTTGACGGCTATTTTTGTAGTCGGTAGTTAGGCATTTGCCATTTTTTTGTTTAGCAAGGTGCTCTATATCTTTCAATGAGTGGCGTAGATTATTAAAATAGCAGTCTGGACACCATTGTCCGCGATGCAAGTGAAATACTCGAAATTTAAAGGTATGTCCGTTGCTACAGTGTATATCAAGTTTGGCTGTTCGGGTTAGCTCTTCAGGATTGAGCCATTTTCCGCCCCATAAATGAATCAATTTTTTAATTGCACGACGCAGTGCTTTGGAATACTTGGGAGTACTTTGTCCTTTAGTACTTGGCCACTTAGCCAGTAAGCGTAGGATTTTTTGTTGTAAGGCGGATGGTGCATTTTTAAGAGCACTGCCGCAATCAGTGGGAAGAGTAAAAGTCATCTTGAGTGGCTCAGTCGAGTCATTCACTGATATCGTCATTAAGTGTTGGCGATATGACAGTAAAAATAAGTTTATTTAAAACACTTGCCACTACAAGCTGTGTTTGCTGTGTTTTTTTAGCTAGTTTTGAAGCAAGCACCAGTTGGGCTTCATAACTTAAATCATGATTTAATAAGCCAATACAACTGGCTAGGCGATATATGTCTGGGAAAGTGCTTGGCCCTAGCATCATCGCTAGCAATTGAGTTATCTCGGGTTCGGTATCGTAATATTCTGCCATATATCCTAGCCATACGACTTTAGTCTCACTAAACGCGGGTTGCATTTCTTGCATTTGGGATGTGGCAAGATTAAGTTTTTCGGGCGTGGTTTGCATAGTACGTCTTATATGACTTTCAGAGGCTATGGATTCTGGTGTTTGATGACGCAGTAATAATGCACTGATAAAGGCAGTGCTGTCTTGATTGTTAGCTTGGTCTGTCACTAATAGGTACAAGGTATTGTCTTGTTTATCAATGAGTCTATCTATGATTACTGGCGTTTCTGGCTCTGCTTTTAGATATTTAAAGGTCACTTGCCAGGGTAAGTTGACAAGGGTAAAACTACTGAGTAGGTTTTCTTCCAGTAACGGATCTCTGATTTCTCGTCCTTGTATTAACACCGTTAATGCTGTATCTATAGGCAACGAACTCACCCTATCGTGTAAACTAAAGGCGATTTCTTCAAAGAATGGTAAGTACAGTGTGTCATCCACATTTTCAAACAGCATGGCCTTATGGCTTAAGTTATCAATATCGCTCTCTTCATCAATTAGTGCATCAACACTAAACTGACTCGGTGTCATCAGAAATGATTTGAGTACCACCAGCGATTGCATCGACCAATCTTGCCAGTGCTGGTGAAATGCTTTCTCTTGTTGTGCCCAGCGTTTTTGTTTTTCTTCAGCATAGCCATACACCATCAACCTGATACCAAAGCATATTCCAATGATTGCTAATGTAATCACTAGTTGAATAAGGAAAAAACCTATCATCGTCGTTTGTGTCTGGAGCGACTCCGGCAACATGAAGACTGTCATGAATAACACACCAGCATAAATCAAGACAATCAGCGAAAGCCAATTCCATAGTTTAAGTGGTTTTGGCTTCGGTAAAGGTGGTATTTCGGGTTTAGGCCACACGTCTGTCTCCTTGTTTTATGTGGTAACCTTTAGTCATTTTTTATAAATACGTCACCACCATCATCACGTCGCAGCAATTGCCATGTCACATCGGTATACTCTTGCTGAGTTTCACTATCAATAAAAGGCTCTACTTTATAGCCACTGACTAACTCACGATATTCAATTCTGCCATTAATGGTGGTTGAATACAGCCCACTATGACGGCATAAATCGCCGGTTTTGAGACTTATACGCACTGCTGAATCAACTTGATTGATGCTATCTAATATTTCTTTATTTACTACAGGAATATCGGTTGCCATAACATCATCAAAACGACTTTGCCATTCTTTTGAGGTACGATTATTAAAACGGATCTCACCATTAATAGAACCAAAGCCTAATGAACCAATTTCAGGGGCACGAGCTGCTTTTAATAACGCATTCACATTCACATAATGTTGTGGATAAGGGTTTGTTGCTACATCGCCCAGCTCAGGTACTTCACCAGCACGTACCACAACCCCACCCGAATAAGGATAAAAGGTGATTCCTTCATCATGATTGTTCTGTTTTAATTGGCTAAGACCACCCAGTTTGTTATTAACCAACTCATCACTGAGTACTGTCAACCAGTTAATACATTTAAAACCTTCTCGAAAATTCAAATCGCTCTCAACATTGGAGATATCCAGCCCCAGAAACTTATGTGCTAATTCATATTCTAAATATTGGTAATCATAGTATTCATGGCTATGCTGAATGCCTAATCCAAAAAAGCCATGCATCGGTTGTAAAATATCACTGATTTGTTGAACCAATTCCACTAATTTTTCAACACCAAAACGTTCAAGCTCGTTGACAGGTAAATAGAATTGTAGAAACCCAACTCCTCTATGTAATTCTTCATGCCACTCAGCTCTCGAATATCCCATTATCAAATATTCAGGTACGAACTCTAAATTTTCAACACTACTCCAGTAAAAACAGAGATTATCTGCTCCCATCTGAGCAATACGATCAATTTTTTCATCTAATGATGTTTGATGATAAAGACATAAATTATTTGGTTCACCATCGAAATAGCCAGAATATAATTTATCGCCCCAATATTTATCATAGACTGCTAATACTCGTCCAATAGCTTGCCGTTTTTTTGGACGGTAGGCTTGATTAAGATAAAAACAACCAACCAACCCCGTTTTTAAGGCATCTTGATTATCTGGATCGAGATAGTGTCCATAGGTAAACTTATTATAGTTTTTATAATACTCATCTAAAAACTGCTGTAATTTTTCAGTCATAGCTTATCCTGTTATTTTAGGTACAACGCATTCACCGATATTAGAACCCTCGTCATCGCTCGGTTCATCACCTGGTATGAAATAGTAATAGAACTGCTGCCTAGCGGGATAATAATGTATTTTTCTCCCTCGCTCATCAAGGCGATATTTATCTCTATTTTGCCTTGCTTGCATTGAATCGTCCTCAATATCCATTATAGGTTTTATCTGCCCAATATTTTTTTGATAGCGATAATCAATTTCAATTAAACGATCATCTTGGTATTTCAGATGTTCTTGTTTATCAAAATCAGCATAGTAGGTCAGTTGATTGTTATTTTCTAAAATATAACTATTAGTCGATTTTTCCTTCGCAGCTAATCGTTCAGCGTTAGCGGCCACCCCTCCAGCAATAACAGTGGTTCTAATAATAGGAAAAAGCTCTATTACCTTAGCTCCCGACCGAGTCACTGTCGCGGCAGCAAGCGATTCGGCACTTGACGCCATGAATGACATACCTGCCGTCATGGCTCCAATAATAGCAACCCCCACTGCGGCTAACGGCGCATTAACAACTTGTTCGTGGTGTTGCTCATAACGCTTCCAACCTTGCTCTAGCGCTTCTCTGTTGGTATTATCTTGTGCAAATATTTGTGGACGACTATATTCAACCTCTTGCTGTTTAATCCATTTAATCACATGCTTAGAAAATGCATCGTATTCCATTTGTATCTGTTGTTCAATGGACAATACCTGTTGAGGGTTTGTTAATGCTGTTTCACCAACCACCTGAAAAATAGGATCGGCTTTGGCCTTCGTTAGCATTTCCTCTTCTTCTTTTTTACCCCGACGACGATATTCACACTGCTCTAAGGTCATTAAGCGAAACTTATTTCTATTATTACTTGCAATTATCAAGTAATCTTCTTGCTGATAACGAGATAATGTATCACCTGGAAATTTAACCTCAATCACCGTATCAATATTATTAGGACTGTAGCCTTCTTCGCCTAATAACCTATGATCTTTTTTCTTGATAATATCAGGAATACGAATCATCCCTCTCCCATTCGGAAATCTATCTTTTGCCACTTTAGGATTAATAGTACGGTAGTCTTCAACGATATCATTATCACCACTACGCTTTAATGCTAAGGTATTCTCCAGCTCAGTTTTACTGACCATCGGATCAATAGTATCCGCCCCGCTGAAATCAAAGAGATAACTACCTTCAGGATCGCCATATGTATTTATTTCACGGTACTCACGGAAAACCACGCGAAATTGTGATAATGGGAAGTTACTAGGACGATGTGGTTCATTTTTGCTAGTTAATGGTATTGGCGGAGTTCTTGTCATATTATAGCCAACTTCGCCGCAATATGGCCACTTATAACCTGCCAACTCGGCTTCTTGCCTAATCCATTTAGTCACTTACCTCTGATATCGTGGAGTACCATTTTTCGCCATATATGGAGATTTTTTTGCAGCTTCCATTTTATGGCATAAGTAGACAATATCTAGCGGATTCACTACAGGTAATACTGTACCAGATGAATCGTAACGTGTCGAAGCTGACCTACTACCAATCGAAGAAGGTGTTGCAATTGGTTTACCAGACCCTTTACCCATCATTAATTCCCTATTTTCTAAGATTCGTTAAAATCAAGTTGTACACGTTTACCACTGGCAATATGACGCGCTAAAAAGGTATTTTTAGGACTGTTATCTTGCGGTGTTCCAGTAATGGTTTGCGGCTCATCGGTGAAAATACGTTGCGTATGCCCTTTGGCATCGGTGACGCCAGTGATAACTTGTCCATTCACTTCAATATCGTAAGGATGAAAGGCTAATGGTTCACCTGTTTCATGGTTGGTGAGAATAAAAAATTCACTACAGCCATTCACATTCGGTAAATTAATAACAGGAGCATTTAATGTCGCCACCCCCATTTTTTGCAGTGCAGCGCTTTTAACCGAAACATTACCTGATGTACCAAGTTCAATCCCGTCTCCACTGATTTTGATATACGAACCACCGCAGATTAAAGTAATGTCTTTCGATGCGGTGATAGTTATCGAACCATCCACACTATCAACCTTAATATCTTGCTTAGCGGCCATATCCAGTTCATCATTTTGGGCTTGTATCTCTACTTTACCTTGATTAGCAAACAGTTTCATCCCTGTTTTATGGGCAAAATAAACTGATTGCCTCTTCCGCCGCTAAGGTAATGTTTTGTAGTGCACTAATATCGGTGTGGCTCTGTGAGGTCGTCGTAATACTACTCGCTGAGGATAACTGAACGTTTTTATCACTGGTTAAAGCAACCCCTTCCGGCGCATACGCTAAAATGCCGGCTTGTTTGAGCTGCGTTAACGCAGCTTGCAGTTGTTGCTGATTATCAATGTCAGAGGGATGCGCTTGCGCGGTTTGTGCAGCGTTATGTAACGCTTTGGCAATCGACAATGCATTTTCCAGTTGCGTGATAGCGCCTTGCATATCAAGCTGTTTGCCTTGGGCTAATGGCTCTGTTTGCGCAGTTAAGTATAGCCCTTTATTAGCTGCTATAGCCCCCCACTCATCCGAGCCCAGTTCAAACCCTTCACCACGCTGTTCTTTATTCTGGTTAACTAAGTGACCCAGGTTAAGCTGGGTTTTACCGTATTCGGTGGCCAGTTTAATGTGCTCTTGACCGCGCTTATCATCCATCCGCAGTTTGTTATTAGCAGGCGTTCGAATGACATTGCGGTGTTTATTAGCAGTCGCAACGTGGTCAGGATGAGTTGAGTCATGCAGCGCGTGAGCAATGTACGGCCTATCTGGATTACCTTCAGTGAACGCGATGGCAACGCCCGTACCGTCGATTAATGGGAAGTGAAAACCATAGGTATCACCTGAATAGGGTTTAGCTAATCGTACCCATAAGCTTTCTTCACCGTTTTTCCACGTTTTTAGGTCAAAGTCAAACTTAACGCGGTAACGCCCCATCGTATCAATATACCCATAGGTATCGTTATCCGGACTAGTGACTCTCGCAGGCAGTGCTCCCGCCACTTGCGGCCACGGTAACGGTTGTGGTCGATACGGCTTGAGCACATCATACGGGATGGCGGTAAAGTGACATCGATAAGACTCACTGCGGTCACCGTGACTCTGCGTTGAGAGAATAATAATCCCCTCGTGAATACCATCAATGGCACTACCATCGATAATAATCCGCTGACCCGGCATTAAGTTAAAGTCGTTACATTCCCCCTGAATAATCAGTTTTTGAGTGAGGTGTGCCTCGTGACGAATTTTCGCATACCACTGACCGCTTTCGATGGTTAGGTCATCACCTTTACTTTTATAGTGTTCGCCGTAACGATAGTCTGTGCCTCGGATTGTGATATCTTTGGGTAATGCATTAAGAAGCGAATACTGGTCTGCTTCGGCAGTGCGGTAGTTATAATCCTGGGTAATGACCTCTTTGGGCTGAGTCGTACTGCTAAACTGTATATCCCAGACACTGTGTTGTCTGCTATCAACCATACCACTTGGAGGTTTTAAAGCAATATGCCCCGCACTGATGAATCCCCTAATGATTTTGGTAAAAATCATTAAGTTAAGGTGGATACACATCTTGTCATATGATCAAATGGTTTCGCGAAAAATCAATAATCAGACAACAAGATGTGCGAACTCGATATTTTACACGACTCTCTTTACCAATTCTGCCCCGAATTACACTTAAAACGACTCAACAGCTTAACGTTGGCTTGCCACGCATTACTTGACTGTAAAACTCTCACTCTTACCGAACTTGGCCGTAACCTGCCAACCAAAGCGAGAACAAAACATAACATCAAACGAATCGACCGATTGTTAGGTAATCGTCACCTCCACAAAGAGCGACTCGCTGTATACCGTTGGCATGCTAGCTTTATCTGTTCGGGCAATACGATGCCCATTGTACTTGTTGACTGGTCTGATATTCGTGAGCAAAAACGACTTATGGTATTGCGAGCTTCAGTCGCACTACACGGTCGTTCTGTTACTCTTTATGAGAAAGCGTTCCCGCTTTCAGAGCAATGTT